>DATKJS010000013.1:0-25910 GCA_035543515.1 Terriglobales bacterium
AAGCTTTACTTACATTTCCTTGAAACACTCCAACCAACCAATGACAATAATCGCTAGGTCTCAGGATATCCCCCGTTTTCTTATCCGTTGGTTTACTACGGAAGATTTCTTTGGGAGCGCTCATCGGCAGATTCCATGTCCCCTCAGCAGTTGGATCCCATCCCCATGACGGGAATATAACGCCGGTGAGCGGAGGGTGTCAAATGAGAGGAACGAGGCTCACGCCTCGCCGAAGTCCGGCGGCCGGAAGCCGGGCTCGTTCGCGGAGACCGGCTTCCCCTGGACGGTGTATTGGCCTTTGGCCAGGACGCGCCAGGCCCGCCGACCCGACTCGACGAGGATGAGGGCAGCCGCGACCATGATGACCACGGTCAGGCTGACGCTGACGAGGCCCAGGCCCTTCTGGCCCGGGACCGAGACGGCCGGCAGGAAGTTGTCGAAGATGTTCCGCCAGCCGGCGTAAAAGGTCGTCACGGCGACGAAGACGAGCGGCACGAGGCTGATCCACACATAGCGGACCTTGCCCGCGTTGATGAGGGCGGCCGAGACGACGGCCAGGGCGACGCCGGCCAGGAGCTGGTTGGCCGTGCCGAACATCGGCCAGATCGTCGAGACGCTCCCCGTCCAGATGAAATAGGCCCAGGCGAGGACGGCCGCGCCCGTGGCCAGGAAGGCGCCGGGCAGCCAGTTCGTCCGCTCCATCGGCTTCCAGACCCGGCCGGTGAACTCCTGGACGAGGAAGCGGGCGATGCGTGTCCCGGCGTCGATCGTCGTCAGGATGAAGAGGGCCTCGAACATGATGGCGAAGTGGTACCAGTAGGACATCAGCCCGCGCATGCCGGGGATGGCGGAGAAGATCTGGGTGAAGCCGGCGGCGAGCGAGACGGCCCCGCCGGGCCGTCCGGCCAGGTTTTCCCCGACCTCGCGCGAGATCTCGGCCACGTTGACCGGAGTCATGCCGAGGGCGGCGAACTTGTCCGGGGTGAGGTTGATGGCGAAATAGTCGGCCGGGAAGAGAGACGAGGCGGCGATCAGGGCGATGACGCTGACGAACGACTCGACGGCCATGGCGCCGTAGCCGACGAAGCGGGCCTCGGTCTCCTTGTTCAGCATCTTCGGCGTCGTTCCCGACGAAACGAGCGAGTGGAAGCCCGAGATGGCGCCGCAGGCGATGGTGATGAAGAGGAAGGGGAAGAGCCGGCCCGGGATGACCGGGCCGTGCCCGTGGATGAACTCGGTCACGGCCGGCATCTTCAGCGCCGGGTGGACGACGAGGACGCCGACGACGAGGAGCAGGATCGTCCCGATCTTGAGGTAGGAGCTGAGATAGTCGCGCGGCGCGAGGAGCAGCCAGACCGGCAGGACCGAGGCCAGGAAGCCGTAGGCGGCCAGGGCGATGATGATCCCCTCCCGCGACAGGGTGAAGACATGGGCGAGGGACGAATGGGCGACCGTGTTGCCCAGGATGACGGCGGCGATGACGCCGGCGACGCCGATGACGCTGGCCTCGGCGATTCTCCCCGGCCGGATCTTGTTCATCCACAGCCCGACGAAGAGGGCGATGGGAATGGTCGCGGCGATGGTGAAGGTGCCCCAGGCGCTCTCGCGCAGGGCGTTGACCACGGCCAGGCCCAGCCCGGCCAGGGCGACAATGATGATGACGAGGATGGCCACCGAGGCCACCGCCCCGCCGAGCGGGCTGACCTCGTGGCGGGCGATCTCGGCCAGGGACTTCCCCTTGCGTCGGACCGAGGCGACCAGGACGAGGAGGTCGTGGACACCGCCCGCGAGGACGGCGCCGAGGAGGAGCCAGAGCAGGCCCGGGGCATAGCCGAATTGGGCGGCCAGGACGGGGCCGATGAGAGGCCCGGCCCCGGCGATGGCGGCGAAGTGGTGGCCGAAGAGGACCCACTTGTTCGTCGGATGGTAGTTGGCCCCGTCCTCGAGGGCGTGGGCGGGCGTCGTGCGGCGGTCGTCGAGGGCCAGGACCTTGGCCGCGATGAAGGCGCTGTAATAGCGGTAGGCGATGGCCAGGAAAAGAAGCGAGCCGATGACGATGGGAACGGCGTTCATGATGCACCTAAAGACATGGATTATACATCAAATCCCGGCTGCCGTCGGGCCGGGAGAAGAGGCGCGGGCGGCGCGGCGGCCTTCAGGATGCGGCGGCGCCCGCGCCGGGGACGACGGAGGGCTTCGAAAAGAGCCGGTTCATGACGCGGAGCAGGACCGTGCCGCTGACGAGGAAGACGCCGAAGAGGACGGCGGCATAGGTCCAGCGCTTGTAGAGGACGTTCCCGACCGTGAACAGGGCCGACCAGATGGTCAGGGACCCCGAAACCCAGCCGATCATGGCCATGGGAAGGCTGTCGCTCGTCGCCCTCGCCTCCTCCTTGGAGATGCCGGCCTCCATGCGGACCGGCTCCCAGCCGGGGCCGGCCGGCCGGACCTTCTTGTAGAACCGGAGGAGCGTCTCGGGGTCGGTTTTCGGGCCGAGGAACGCTGTCAGCACCCAGACGATCGTGGTGGCCAGGACGGTCAGGATGAGGGCGTAGTGGGTCGGGACGAAGAGCCCGAACTTGCGGAGGACGAGCAGCAGCACCGAAAAGAGGAAGCTGCTGATCATGGCGTTGATCTCGCACCACGCGTTGACCCGCCACCAGAACCAGCGGACGAGATAAAGGAGGCCGGTCCCGGCGCCGACCTGGATGATGATGTCGAAGCTGTCCTTGGCCGTGTCGAGGAGAAAGACGAGCCCGCCCGCCGACAAGAAGAGGAGGACCGTGGCGAGGCGTCCCATCATCACGTAGTGCTTCTCCGTCGCCGTCTTGTTCAGGAAGCGCCGGTAGAAATCATGGACGAGATAAGAGGCCCCCCAATTGAGGTGGGTCAGGTTGGTCGAGGAGTTGGCGGCGATGAGCCCGCCGACCATCAGCCCGATGAAGCCGACGGGCAGGAACTTGAGCATGGCCGGGAAGGCGATGTCGTGGCCGAGGAGGGCGGGGTTGAGGCGCGGAAAGGCCTTCTGGATGTCCGCGAGCTGCGGGAAGACGATGAGCGAGCACAGGCCGGTCAGGATCCACGGCCAGGGCCGCAGGACGTAATGGGCGATGTTGAAAAAGAGGACCGCCCCGAGCGAGTCCTTCTCGGACTTCGAGGCCAGCATCCGCTGGGCGATGTAGCTGCCGCCGCCGGGCTCGGCCCCGGGGTACCAGGCCGCCCACCACTGGACGGCCAGGGGCATGATGAAGATGGCGATGGCCAGGTCCCAGTTGCTCTTGAAGTCGGGGAGGATGTTGAGGAAGTGGACGCCGTTCGGCCCGGTCATGGCGGAGAGCTTCGCCAGCATGGCGTCGAGGCCGCCGACGGCCTTGATGGCGAAATAGGCGGCGGCGATGACCGCCGTCATCTTGACGAAGAACTGGATCATGTCGATGACGAGGACTCCCCACAGCCCGGTGAACGTGGCGAAGACGACGTTGAGGGCCCCGACGAGGAGGAGCGTCTGCCAGCGCTCCAGGTTGAAGAGGATGGCCGCGATCTTGCAGGCGGCCAGGTTGACCGTGGCCATGATGATGCAGTTGAAAAGGAAGCCCAGGTAGACCGAGCGGAAGCCGCGAACGACGCCGGCCGCCTTCCCGGAGTAGCGGAGCTCGTAGAACTCGAGGTCGGTCATGACCTCGGAGCGGCGCCACATCCGGGCGTAGAAGAAGACCGTGGCGACGCCGGTCAGGGTGAACGCCCACCAGACCCAGTTGCCGGCGACGCCGTTGCGGCGGACGATGTCGGTGACGAGGTTGGGGGTGTCGCTCGAAAACGTCGTGGCGACCATGGACAGGCCCGCCAGCCACCAGGGCACGGCCCGGCCCGAGACGAAGAACTCCGAGGTGTTCTTGCCGGCCCGCTTGCCGAAGAACAGCGCCGGGACGAAGCAGATGAAGAGGATGGCCGAGGCGATGACCCAGTCGACGACCTGGAGATGCATGGCTACTGTCCTTTCCGGGAGGAGCGCGCGAGACTCATATCCGGGCCATTATACAGGGAATCCCGCCGCGCGTGTAAAGAGAAATCCGGCCGACCTCGGCCCGCTATTTCTTCCCGGCGGGGGCGGGGTCGAGGAACAGGCCGAATTCCGCGAGCCGCGCAGGGGCGCGGGCCCTCAGGACGCGGAGCCGCACCCTCGAGGCCGTGACGGGCGGAAAGCGCAGGAGCCTCTTCCAGCCGATGGTCGTGCCGCGCGCGATCTCCTTCCACTCTCGGCCGTCCCAGGCGTCGACGGCGAAAGCTTCGACCCTCTGCCCGTGCCGGATGTCCTCTTGGAGCGCGGCGGCATTGAAGACCTTCGCGCCTCGGAGGCCGTACACATGGGAAAGCTCCACCTGGCCATTGTATGCCCGCCGGGCGCTGTCGGCCGCCGCGAGGCGATCCGCCCCCGCCGCATGATGGAAAGAGAGCTTCGCCCCCGCGGCGAGGTCGTCCGCGAACGTCGCCCGGAGCCTGTCCCCGAGCTCCCTCAACCTCCGGACGTCGCTATCATGGATGCGGCCGCGCTTGTCCGGGGGGACATTGAGCAGGAGCTGGGCGTTGCCGCCGACGGAAGCGTAATAGATGTCGAGAAGATGTTCGAGGCTCTTGACCTTGCCATCCTCGGCGGCGTGGTAGAACCATCCGGGACGGATGGAGACGTCGACCTGGGCCGGGTACCAGAGGAGGCGTCCGCCCGTCTTGGCGGCTTTTTCGACGGCCTCGATCGAGCCCAAGTCTGCCGCCTGGGCGTCCAGGCCGGCGATGCCGCCGGGGTCCTTCTCGGCAGGCCGGTCGTCCATCCGGGCCACGGGGATGACGCTCCATTCGCTCCCGCGGCCCGCCCCCGCTTCGTTGCCGACCCAGCGGACATCGGGGCCCATGATGGAGATGACCGCCGCGGGCTGGAGCTCGCGGACAAGGGCCCAATAGCCCTCCCAATCGTAGACCTGGCGCCTGCCGTTCGGCCCTTCGCCGCAGGCGCCGTCGAACCAGACCTCGGAGATTTCCCCATAGTTCGTCAGGAGCTCGCGGAGCTGGGCCTTGAAATGCTCGTTGTAGCGGGGAGAATCGCCGTAGCTCGGCTCGTGGCGGTCCCAGGGAGAGAGATAGACGCCGAATTTCAGGCCGCCCTTGCGGCAGGCCTCGGCGACCTCCCGGACGACGTCCCCCTTCCCTGCCCGCCAGGGGCTGTTCTTGACCGAATGCTCGGTGAAACGGCTCGGCCAGAGACAGAACCCGTCGTGATGCTTGGCCGTGACGATCAGCCCCCGGACCCCGGCCGCCTTGACCGCCTCGACCCACTGGCCGGCGTCGAAGTCCGCCGGGTCGAAGAGCTTCGGGTCCTCTGTCCCCTGACCCCACTCGCGGTCGGTGAAGGTGTTCATGCCGAAGTGGACGAAGGCTTGGAACTCGAGCTTCTGCCAGGCGAGCTGGCGGTCGGACGGGACGACGCCGGCCGCTTTTTCGGCGAGCTGCCGTGGGCTGTCGGACGGAAGAATCCTCACCCCGGCCGACGACGCCTGCCCGTCATCGACCCCCGCGGCGGCCCCGGCGAGCGCCAGGATCGCGGTGAAGCGGAGAAAAAGGAAGAAGGCAACGGCGGCAGGCCGCGCGCGGTCGGCGCCAGGAGCACTTCTCATGCTTGGCCTCTTCCATTATGCCGAGGGTGCGCCGGTCTGTCCACTGTCTTTTTTCCAGGGCGCGCGGCGGCCGGCTGTCCAGGAGCAGAGGAGCTCACGATTCGGACTTGACAATATTATATGAATTTGTATAATGTTCATTTATTGACCGCAGGTCATTAATTGGGTATCGTTCTCATGTCGCCGGGCCATGGAACGTAGAATAGGGGGCCCGACATGAGCAAGGCAGAGTGACATCATGACCATCGCCGACCGCCGGGAACGGGACAAACAGATGCGCCGCGACTGCATCGTCGAGGCCGCCGAGAGGCTGTTCTTTAGCAAGGGGTTCGCGGCCACGACCATGGACGAGGTCGCCGAGGCCGCCGAACTGAGCAAGGGCACGATCTACCTCTATTACAAGAACAAGGAGGAGATCTACGTCGCCATCGTCCATCGCGGCATGCAGATCCTGATCGACCTCTTCCGCGAGGCGGTCGGCTCGGCCTCGACCGGCATGGGGAAGGTCAAGGCTCTGGGCCAGGCCCTGTTCACATTCTATGAGCGCCATCCCCGCCATTTCACGGCCGTGTTCTATCACCACGAGAGCCCGTCCGCCGGGCCTCTGGAAATGGACCTCGACGACCCGGTGGTCAAGGACCTGGTCCGGGACGGGGAAGAGCTCTACGCGTTCAGCGCGGACGCCATCGAGGGCGGGATCAAGGACGGCACGATACGGCCCGGGGTCGATCCCATCAAGACGACGTACGTGCTCTCGAGCATGATCCTCGGCCTCATCCGCACCGTCGCCGTGGAGGAAAAGTTCCTCCAGCGGAAATTCAACGTGACCGTCAAGGACCTGATCCAGGAGGCCTTCGGCCTGATCGAGCATTCCTTGAGGGCCCACCGCTAGAAGGGACCTTCGACCCGAGGAGAATCTCATGACGCGTCATCGCTCCCTCGTCATTTGTCTTGCGGCCCTTCTCTTCGCCGCCGCCCTTTCCGCACAGGTCCAGGAGGCCGGCAGGGCCCTGGCGCTAACGGCGGACCAGGCCGTCGAGCTCGGCTTGAAGTACAGCAAGAGCCTCCGGGCGTCCTCGGAAAAGGCCGCCGGCGCCGAGGCCAAGGCCCGTGAGAACGACACGTACCGCTGGCCGAGCCTGAGCTTTTCCAGCGCCTACACCCGGCTCTCCCCGGTCCCGGCGTTCGAGATCGACGTCCCCAACATAGGTCACTTCGTCCTCAACCCGTCCCTGCTCAACGCCTACAGCTTCCAGCTGAGCGTGCGGCAGCCGCTCTTCACCGGCTCGCAGCTGAGCGGCCTTTCGGAAGCCGGACATCTCCAGGCCCAGGCCGCCCAGCAGGAGTATCTCCGGGACGAGGCCGAGCTCGTCTTCGCCATCCGTGAGGCCTACTGGTCCGTGTCCAAGGCGGCGGCCATCAAGCGGCTCGTCGACGAGAACATCGCCCTCGTCGAGGCCCACCTGAGGGACGTTCGCAACTTCCTCGACCAGGGCCTGGCCAAGCCGAACGACGTGCTCAAGGTCCAGGTCCAGCTCTCCAGCGCCAAGGTCACTCAGCTCCAGTCGGCCAACGCCATCCGGCTGTCTGTCATGGCCCTCAACAGCCTGATCGGGCTGCCGGTCAACGGCGACGTCCGCGTCACGTCCCAGCCTCGCGAGCCCGCCTCCGCGCTGCCCGACGGCCTGGAGACGCTTGTCGCGCGCGCCCTGGAGCGGCGGCCCGAGGTCAGGGCCGCAGGCTTCCAGGTCAAGGCGGCGGAGACAGGCGTCCGGGTCGCCAAGTCCGCCCTCTATCCCCATGTCTATCTCGTCGGGGACTACTACATGTCCAACCCGAACCAACGCATCTTCCCTCTGGAGAACAAGTTCAAGAGCGGCTGGGATGTCGGCGTCGCCCTTTCGTACGACCTCTGGAACTGGAACAGGGCGGGCGACCAGACCCGGCAGGCCCGGGCCCAGCTGGCCCAGGCCGAGAACGGCCAGGCCCAGCTCCGCGACGCCGTCACGCTCGAGGTCTCGCAGAACTACTTCGCCGTCGAGCAGCAGAAGCTGGCCATCCAGCTCGCCGCCGAAGGCGTTGCCCAGGCCGAGGAGAACTACCGCGTGACCCGCGACCGCTTCAGGGCCGGCCTGGCCCTGAACTCCGACCTCCTCGACGCCGAGGTGACGCTCCTCCAGGCCAAGATCACCCTCTCCCAGTCCATGGCCGACTACGAGGTCCTCCTGGCCAAGCTCCATAAATCCGTCGATGCCCAAGGCAGGTGAAACATGAAAGTCCGCTCGACCCTTCCGATCGCCATCGTCCTCGCGGCCGCCGGCCTGCTGAGCTCCGCCGGTTGCCGGTCGAACGCCGCAGCGTCCCCGGCGGACGCCCAGACGTCCACCGCCATCCCCGTCCAAGTCGTCCCGGCCTCGCGCCAGCGCATCGAGACCCGGCTGGCCCGGACCGGGACGATCCAGGCCGACAACGACGTCGTCGTCGTCTCCGAGACCTCCGGCCGCGTCTTGAAGGTCTTCGCCGACACCGGGGACAGGCGCGCCGCCGGCGCCGTCCTCGTCAAGGTCGACGACGAGATGAGGCTCGCCGCTTACGAAACGGCCGGTGTCGCCTACGAGAAGAGCAAGCGGGACCTGGCCCGCTATGAGGCCCTGGCCGCCCAGAAATCGGCCACCGACGCCGAGCTCGAGGGGGCGAGGCTGGCTTTCAAGGCCGCCGAGGCCCAATATGTCGTCGCCCGCCGCCAGTACCAGGACACCGAGATCAAGGCTCCCATCAACGGGATCATCACGGCGCGGCGCGTCAACGTCGGTTCGACGGTGGCGCCCGGGACGCCGGTCGTCGAGATGGTCGACATCTCCCGTCTCAAGACGACGCTGGACGTCGGCGAGAGGGACGTCTTCGCCCTCAAGGTCGGCGACGCCGTATCCGTCTCCCTGGACGCCTATCCGGGCCGGACGTTCCCCGGGGCCATCAAGGCCATCGGGGCCAAGGCCGACCCGGCCCACAATTTTCCCGTCGAAGTGACGATGGTCAACCCAGAGGGGACGCCGCTGCGGGCGGGTTTGTTCGTCCGCGTCCTCTTCTCGTCCCTGGCGGGGCGCGAGGCCCTGACCATCCCGCGCGAGGCCCTCATCGGGTCGGTCCGCGACCCCCGCGTCTATGTCGTCGAGGGGGCGACGGCCCGCCTGCGCACGCTCACGCTGGGCGATGAGGCCGGGGCCCTCCTCGAGGTCCGCGAAGGGCTCCGGGAGGGCGACAAGGTCGTCGTCAACGGCCAGAACAACCTGCGGGACGGGGCCGCCATCGTCGTGAAATGACCGGGAGCCGGCCGCCCGGCTCGGAGGTTCGCATGTCCATCACCGAACTCGCCATCAAGCGCCCGATTCTCATTATCGTCGTCTTTCTGGCCCTCATCCTGGTGGGCGTCTTCGCCTATTTCCAGCTCAACTACGAGCTCCTGCCCAGCATGTCGGCGCCCTACGTCATCGTCACTACGGTCTACGCCGGCGCCTCCCCCCAGGTCGTCGAGACACAGGTCACCAAGGTCCTCGAGGACGCCGTCTCGACCCTGGACAACGTCAAGAACATCTATTCTTACTCCCACGAGGGCGTCTCGTTCATCACCATCGAGTTCAACAACTCGGCCAACGTCAACATCGCCCTGCAGGACTCCCAGCGCAAGGTCAACGGCTCCATCGGCGACCTCCCCGACGACGCCGAGACCCCGGTCCTCCAGAAGTTCGCCATCGACGAACTGCCCGTCATGCGCCTCGGCGCCTCGAGCGCCCTGCCGCCCCGGGAGTTCTATCGCCGCCTCAAGGACCAGGTCGTCCCCCAGCTCTCCCGGGTCCCCGGCGTCGGCCAGATCTCCCTCATCGGCGGGGAGGAGCGGGAGATCCGCGTCAACGTCGACCAGCAGAAGCTGCGCTCCCTGGGCCTCTCCATCCTCCAGGTCTCCCAAGCCATCAAGTCGGCCAACCTCGATTTTCCCACCGGCAAAGTCAAGGAGGGCGACCACCAGTTCGTCGTCCGGCTGGCCGGGAAGCTCGCCGATCTGGCCGAACTCCGCGCCCTGGTCGTCGGCCGCGCCCGGGGCGACACCGGCGACGTCCGGCTGGGCGACCTCGCCGAGATCACGGACGGCGTCAAGGAGATGACGAATTTCAGCCGGCTCAACAACGTCTCCACGGTCGGCATCCTCGTCCAGAAGCAGTCCAACGCCAACAACGTCGACGTCTGCCGCCGCCTGCGGCGGGAGCTCGCCCGGGTCGAGTCCGCCTCCTCCGACGCGGGCGTCCGCTTCGACGTCGCCAGCGACAGCTCCCTCTTCACCGAGGAGGCCGTGACGGCCGTCCGCAGGGACCTGATGATCGCCATCCTGATGGTCGCGGCCGTCATGTTCCTCTTCCTCCATTCCATCCGCAACTCGCTCATCGTCATGGTCGCCGTGCCCACGTCGCTCATCTCGACCCTCATCGCCATGTGGGCCTTCGGCTTCTCCCTCAACCTCATGACCCTCCTCGCCATGTCCCTCGTCATCGGCATCCTGGTCGACGATTCGATCGTCGTCCTGGAGAACATCTACCGCCACCTCGAGATGGGCGAGCCCTCGCGCCTGGCGGCGCTGCGCGGCCGGAGCGAGATCGGCTTCACCGCCGTGGCCATCACCATGGTCGACGTCGTCGTCTTTCTGCCGCTCTCCCTCATCTCCGGGATCATAGGCAGCATCGTCCGCGAGTATTCGCTCGTCATCGTCGTCTCGACCCTGATGAGCCTGTTCGTCTCCTTCACCCTGACGCCGATGCTGGCCTCGCGCTTTACGCACCTCCAGAACATCTCGGCAAAGACCCTCGCCGGAAAGTCCGGCCTGCGCTTCGAGGCCGCGTACAACGCCCTGACCGGGGCCTACCACAGGGCCCTCGCCTGGGGCCTCGGCCACCGGAAGGCCGTCATCGCCGCGGCCGTCGCCCTCGTCGCGGGTTCGATCGCGCTCGTCCCCCTCGGGTTCGTCGGGACGGAGTTCATGACGAAATCGGACCGCGGCGAGTTCTCGGTCTACGTCGAGCTGGCCGAGGGGGCGACCCTCGAGCGGACGAACCAGGTGACCCAGGACGTCGAGAGGATGCTCGCGCGGATCCCCGAGGTCCGCAAGGTCTTCACCAACGTCGGCGCCTCGAACGAGGGCTTCTTCGCCCAGAGCTCGAGCAACGTGAGCGAGATCGACGTGAGCCTGGTCGACAAGCGCCGGCGCCGGAAGTCCCAGGAGGAAATCGGCCAGGAGATCCGGGCCATGGTCTCCCGCATCCCCGGCGTCAAGGTCCGCGTCAACCCCATCGGCCTCTTCGGCCAGGCCGACGAGGCGCCGATCCAGTACGTCATTTCCGGGGTCGACCGCGACGAAGTCCGCCGGACGGCCGACCGCATGGCAGCCGTCACCAAGGAAATCCCCGGCACGGTCGACGTGCGGCTGTCGTCCTCGGAGGGCCAGCCCGAGACGAGGGTCGAGATCGACCGCGACAAGATGGCCTCCCTGGGGCTGTCGATCGGCGAGGTCGGGGCGACGCTCCGCACGGCCCTGACCGGGGACGCCGTCTCTAAATTCAAGGACGGGAACGACGAGTACGACATCCGGGTCGTCCTCGACCAGTTCGACCGGCGCAACCCTGACGACGTCGCGGCCGTGACCTTCACCAACAGCCGCGGCGAGACGATCGACCTCCGCCAGTTCGCCGCCATCAGTCAGGCCAGCGGCCCGACCAAGCTCGAACGGAAGAACCGGAACAACTCCATCCAGCTCATGGCCCAGACCCTCAACCGCCCGAGCGGCGCCGTCAACGCGGACATCCTCCGCGGCATGGCCCGCGAGAAGGTCCCGGCCGGGGTTTCGATCGCGCCCGTCGGCGACATCGAGATGATGACGGACTCCTTCAAGAGCCTGGCCCTGGCCCTGCTCGCGGCCATCATCTCCGTCTACATGGTCATGGTCGCGCTCTACAACTCCTGGGTCTATCCCTTCGTCATTCTCTTCTCCATCCCGCTCGCCGTCGTCGGCGCCATCCTGGCCCTGGCCCTGACCGGGAATTCCATCAACATCTTCAGCTTCATGGGCATGATCATGCTCGTCGGCCTGGTCGCCAAGAATGCCATCATCCTGGTCGATTTCACGAACCGGCTGCGGCGGGACGGGATGCCGACGGCGGAGGCCTTGCTCCAGGCGGGGCGGACGCGGCTCCGGCCGATCCTGATGACGACGGCGACGATGATCTTCGGCATGCTGCCGATCGCCCTGTCGATCGGCTCGGCGTCCGAAATGAAGAGGGGCTTCGCCTGGGTCCTCATCGGGGGGCTGACGAGCTCCCTCCTGCTGACCCTCATTCTCGTCCCGGTCGTCTATGTCATGGTCGTCGGGGTCCGGGACCGGGTCGTTCGGACCGCGCCGAGGCCGGAGGCCGAAGCGGGAGCCGCGCTGCCCGCCGAGTGAGGCGGCGCGCCGGCCCCCTCCGCCCCGGGCTTACGGCATGATGCGGACCATGACCACGCCATGGGGGGCGACCGTCGCCTGGAAGCTCCCCTTGAACGCGCCCAGGTCCTTGTGCTGCCAAAGGTCGCGGACCTTGGCCTCGACCGTCTTGGGATAGCCGATCTCGGTCCAGCCCACGGCCACCGCGGCCGGCTTCGCGCTCCGGTTGAAGAGAATGACCGCCCGGCTCCCGTCCGCGAGCGGCCGGGCCCAGACCTCGAGGTCGCCGTCGTCCCGGACGCGGCTCCCCTGCTTGCCGAGCGGGTCCTGGTCCACGGCGATGACCTCCCTGTTCGTCAAGATCTCGCGCGTCGCCGGCGTCATGGCGCCTAGGTCGTTGCCGGCCATGAGCGGCGCCGCAAGCAGGCACCAAAAGCTGAAATGGGACCGGTATTCGGCATCCGTCATGCCGCCGTTCCCGACCTCGAGCATGTCCGGGTCGTTCCAATGCCCCGGCCCGGAGTAGGCTTCGAGCCCGGCCTGCTGGTCGATGATCTGGACGACGCCGAGCCCGCCCTGGCCCTTCTTCACTTCCCAGGCGTCCTGGATGTCGTCAGTCGTCCGCCACAAGTTGCCTATGTCCTTGGCCCAGAGCCAGGGCTTGGTGCTGCCCCACTCGCAGATGCTGAAGACGACGGGGCGGCCGCAGACCTTCAGGGCGTCGCGCATCCGCGAATAGGCGGCCGCGGAGTTCTGTCCGCCGTTGTTGCACCAGTCGTACTTGAGATAGTCGACGCCCCATTCCGCGTACTGGCGTGCGTCCTGGAACTCGTATCCCCAGCTCCCGGGACGGCCGGCGCAGGTGTTCGTCCCGGCGTCGGAATAGATGCCGAACTTGAGGCCCTTCGAATGGACGTAGTCGGCCAGGGCCTTGATGCCCGAGGGGAACGACTTGCCGTCGACGATGATGTTTCCCCTGGCGTCGCGGTCGACCTGCCAGCAGTCGTCGATGACGATGAACTCATAGCCCGCCTCGCGCATGCCGCTCGCGACCATCGCGTCGGCGGCGGCCCGGACGGCCTTTTCGTCGACCCGGCAGGCGAGCTTGTTCCAGGAATTCCAGCCCATGGGCGGGGTCAGGGCCAAGCCGTTCGGCAGGGCCCGGATGGCGACGCGCCCGGGGCCGAAAAAGAGGGCCCCGGCGACCAGCGCCGCCGCGGCCGGCCATGGAGTCTTCGCGCGCATCCCTGTCTCCTTTCTCGCCCGGCGACCGGGCTCACTGTTTCGCGTCGGCCACTACGTAAATATAGCGGAGGGGCTTGGTCCCCGTGTTCGCGACGTCGTGCTCGGTCCGGGAAGGGCAGTAGGCCGCCGTGCCCTCCGCCAGCCGGAACGTTCCCCCTCCGGTGACCCGCATTTCTCCTTCCCCTTCGAGGACGATCATCAGCTCTTCGAAGCCCTCCGTATTGTGCTTCCCGACGGACGCTCCGGCGGCCAGGGTGACGAGGCCGGACCGCATCGTCGACGTCTCCGGGGGGCCGCCCAGGAGCCGCAGATAGCCTTTCCCCTGGGGGTCGAGCTTGATGACCTTGGGCCGGGGGTCCGCGGCGGGGAGCCCCGTCAGCGCCACGGCCAGGAAACAGGCGAGGCCGCACGCCATGAGCAGCGCGCGCCTCCGGCGATGATCGTGCATCGGTCGTTCCTTTCGGTCCTAGTGACCCGGAAGCAGGATTATAGCGGAGGCGCCGTCTCCGGGCAAGGCCGCCGGCGCGCCCCCCTGCCGGCGCTCCGCGGAGCGGCGTGTATAATAGTAGGAAATGCGGACGAACGTGAAAGGACGATGACATGAAGCGCCTGGGGAGAACGGTCGGGACTTGCGTCCTCGCGCTAGCGGTATTCGGGTCCGCCGCCGAGGCCGCCCCGGCCGGACCCTCCCGGCAGGCGGCGGCCGAGTCGGCGCGGTTCCGCGAGGGGAACTTGGCCCGCGTCCGCGCTTTCCTCAATAAGGCCTCGGGCCCCGCCGCGCTCGACGACTATTATTTCGTCCTCATCGGTGACATCCAGAACAGCCCCCGGAACCTGAGCCACGACGTTTTCGAGGCCATCGCCGGGGACATCGAGAAGGACATCGACCCCAAGACCGGGGCGCGCTATTACGACCGGATCCGGTTCGTCATCCTCCTCGGCGACATGGTCGAGGAAGGGACCGGCCGCAGGCAGTGGGAAGCTCTGGCCCGGGCCTTCTCCGGCCGCGACCCCGACGGCAGGCCCTATCCCCACATCGCCGCGCTGGTGCGGGACAAGCCGATCTTCCCGGCCCTCGGCAACCACGAGATCCTGAGCTTCCGGTTCCATCCCCAGACCCGCTACAAGGACCTCTTCGACTCGCCGCGGGGCGTCGCCAACTTCAAGGACTTCTTCGACTGGGACGAGTGGGTCGCCAACCCTCATGTCCTCTATCCCGTCCCTTCCGAACTCGCGGCGGAGGCGTTCCGCACCGTCCTCGGCAAGCTCGCGGACCCGGCCGGCCGCGGCGTCCTCGAGGCGAGCTATCGCCTCGGGGACGACGGCCGCTACCGTCTCAAGTTCTACGACCACCCGTCCCTGAACGCGGAGGATTTCGAGCGCGACCGCAACCGGCTGGCCGCGGAACTGGCGCCTCTCTTCCGCAAAGCCGGCTATGGCACGCTCCCCGTCCTCAACTCCGACAACATGATCTGCTACGCGTTCGAGGCGGGCGGCGCTGTCTATCTCGTCCTCGACTCCATGTCCCGCGGCTGGCACTATCCGGTCTTCGCCGGGCTCAAGCAGGCCCTTTATCCGGCGAAGAAGGACCAGCACCGCTTGAATCTCTATACGCTCAGCCCCTACAACGGCCAGGAAGCGTTCGCCGAGGCGGTCATGGACTATGCCCGGGAGCGCGGCGAGACCCTCATCCCCATGATGCACCACTCGTTCTTCAACACGGCCCGGAACCCCTACAGCCTGGGCATCGAATACAATTCCTGGCTCGGCCTCGGCCTCCCCCAGACGCCGCAGGAGAAGGGCGACCCGACGCTCATGGACGAAATCCTCTTTTCCGGAGCGCCGGTCTTCTTCAGCGCCTGCGTCCATCGCTACGAGCGCTTCACGATCACGACGAAGGAGCCGGGACGGCCGGACCACTCGGTCCGCTGGTACGTCTCGGGCGGCGGGGGCGGGCCGTTCAAGGCGGGCCCCATCATGAACACGACGATCAGGATGAGAGAACGTCTCTACAATGCGAAGCTCTCGAGTCTGACCGGGCCCGGCTCGGGACGGTCGGTCGAGGTCGGCGAGCCCGACGCCCGCTTCGGCCATCACTATCTTCTCGTCCACGTCCGCGGCGGCCGCGTCGAGGACATCACGCCGCGCTTCATCGGCCCGGAGGACCTGCCGCAAAAGAGGTGGGAGCCGCAGCTGGCCCTGGCGGCGTCCTGCGGAGGCGCGCCGGACACGGGCGGCGCCGCGCTCGAGTTCAGCCCGGGCGCCTGGAGCGCCCAGAGATTCAACCGCTTCCTGAACTTCGTTAGCTGGCGGCCCTCGGTGAGCCTCGGCGTCGTCCGCTATAACCTCTTCGGGAATGCTTCGGAGCCCCGGTCCGGGGCGGCGAGGGTCGAGGTTTCGCCGCTCACGCTCGAATGCCACCTGCCGCGGGCGAACATCGTGACCCTCCGCCTTCTCGGCTTCGAGTACTGGGCCGGGCGGGCGGACCTCCGCCGGGCCTTCCTGACGACGGGTCTGGAGATGCCGCTCGTCTACGACCTGACAGGGCGGGCGGAGAAACTCAACTTCGGGCTGAAGGCCCTCTTCCCGCTCCGGGCGGGGGCCGCGTCGGACCCGGGCTTCGGGGCCAGGATGAAGGTGGAGTTCGTCCTCAGCTACCGGGTCAGGCTCTAGGCCTTCTCGGGCTCGTCGCGACCCTCCCGGAGCCGGGCATAAACGGCGGAGCCGCCGCCCTCCTCCTCCCGCGCCCGGATCTCGAAGAGCCCGGGCTGGCTCTTGATGAGCTGGGAGAGCTGCTTGAAGCCGTAGGTGCGGGGGTCGAAGCCGGGGTCGAGCTGGCGGAGGTAGAAGCCGAGCTCGCCCAGGTTGGCCCAGCCGTCCTCGTGGACGGCCATGTCGAAGGCGGCCCGGAGGAGCGGCACGGGGTCGAACTTCCGGCCCTTCTCTTCGTGTTCCTCCCGGTCCTCGCGCGGCTCCCGCGTTTCCTTTCCGCCGCCCTTCCGCGGCGCGCCGCCGCGGTCGCGCCGCCGCGACTCGCGCTCCCGGGGGACGAGGTTCTCCGTGTAGATGAAGATGTTGCAGCCGTTGACGAAGGCCTTGGGCGTCGAGCGCTTGCCGATGCCCATGACGAAGAAGCCGGCCTCCCGGACCCGCGTCGCCAGGCGGGTGTAGTCGCTGTCGCTCGAGACGATGCAGAAGCCGTCGACGAGGTGGTCGTGCAGGATGTCCATGGCGTCGATGATCATGGCGCTGTCGGTGGCGTTCTTGCCGATCGTGTAGCGGAACTGCTGGATGGGCTGGATGGCGCTGTCGTGGAGGGCCGCCTTCCAGCCGCCCATGCTCGTCGTCGTCCAGTCGCCGTAGATGCGGCGGATGGTCACGAGGCCGTACTTGCCGGCCTCGGCCAGGATCTGGTTGACGAGGGACGGCTGGGCATTGTCGCCGTCGATGAGCAGGGCGAGCTTGCGCGTCTTATCGCTGATGAAGCTTTCGACCATGGTTCCGTCCTTTCCTCCATGCCTTGAATGACTCCCCGCTCATCTTAGCGCACTTGGCGGCGTTGTTCAACCACCGGGTCTAGAGGTCGAGCGTTCCCGCTCTAGCGCATCTCCAGGTGGAGTGGCGACAAGGCCGTTCTTATCCCCCCGGCCCCGGGAACCTGTCTCGGTTCCCCCGTCGCAGAGCCGACGGGTCGCCGTCCAAATGGAGGGCCCTCGGGCGGCCTCGGCGCCACCCCACCTGGTGAGGCGCTGGGACAGGGCCCATGCGACAGAAAGAAGAGCGGTCCCTCTTTAAGCGGCGGGCCAAAATCCGTATAGTAAGGGCATTGAGCGGCAAAGGGCAATGAGCCGCGAAGAAGAGGGACAGCGATGAAGAAGATCACCCGGCGGGAGTTCGTGGGAGGCTCGGCCAAGGCGGCGGGCGCCGCGGTCCTGGCGGCCGCGGCCGGCACGCCGGCCGCCACGGGCCAGTCGGCCGCGCCCGAGGTCGCCGCCAACGACCGCGTCACGGTCGCCCTCATCGGCTGCGGCGACCAGGGCCGGGGCGACCTCGGCGCCCTGCTGCGCCTGCCGGAGGTCGAGTGCGCGGCCCTGGCCGACGTCGACGACCACAGGCTGGCCGAGGCGGCCCAGTCGGTCGCCGACGGGCGCGGCCGCAAGCCCGGCGTCTATCGCGATTTCCGGCGCATCCTCGACCGCAAGGACGTCCAGGCCGTCGTCGTGGCGACCCCGGACCACTGGCACGCCCTGGCCACGGTCCTGGCCTGCCAGGCGGGCAAGGACGTCTACGTCGAAAAGCCGCTGGCAACCTCGATCGCCGAGGGCCGGGCCATGGTCCGAGCCGCGCGCCGCCACGGCCGCGTCGTCCAGGTCGGCACCCAGCAGCGGAGCGCCGAGCACTTCCGGGAGGCCGTCGACATCGTCCGCTCGGGCGAGCTCGGCCGGCTGCGCTTCGTCCGGGCCTGGGCCTGCCTCGACTGGAAGGGCTCGATCGGGAGACCGGCCGACCGCGAGCCGCCGGACTACGTCGACTACGACCTCTGGCTCGGGCCGGCGCCGGCGCGCCCGTTCAACCCGATGCGCTTCCATCATAACTTCCGCTGGTTCTGGGACTACTCGGGCGGCCTCCAGGTCGACTGGGGGGCGCACATGATCGACATCGCCCTCTGGGCCCTCGGCGGGGCCCCGCTCGCGGCCTCGGCCGCCGGCGGCAAGCTCGCCTACCCGGACGATATCAACGAAACGCCGGACACGGCCAAGGCCCTGGTCGAGTTCAAGGACCACGTCCTCGTCTGGGAGCACATGATCGGCTGCGGGCTCGGCCCCTGGGAGCGCGAGCACGGCGTCGAGTTCCATGGCCAGAACGGCGTCCTCGTCGTCGACCGCGGCGGCTACGAGGTCTTCCCGGAAACGGACGCGTTCGCCCAGCCCGGCCGCGTCTACCGGATGACGGGCAGGCCGCGGCGAGGCTCTTCGGAGGACTTCCACTTCGACCACGTCCGGAACTTCATCGAGTGCCTGAAGACGCGGGAGAAGCCGGCCGCCGATGTCGAGACCGGCCACCTCTCCATCATCCCGAGCCACTTAGCCAACATCTCCTACCGGCTCGGCCGGCGCGTCGCGTGGGACGCCGAGAAAGAGGAAATCCCCGGCGACGCCGAGGCCCAGCGCCTCGTCGGCCGCGCCTACCGGAGCCCGTGGGCACTGCCCCGGGTTTAGAGGAGAGAGACGACGATGGACAACCGCTCTTCGAGACGGGACTTTTTCAAGCGCGCCCTCGCCGGAGCGGCCGCCCTGGCCGCGACGCCGGCCGCGGGCCGCCCCTTCGGCCGCGAGGGCGAGGCGCGCCCGGCGCCGCGCGTGCCGTTCGCGCTCGGCCTGGCCTCGTACACCTGCCGCGAGTTCGGCCTCGACGAGACGCTGGCCATGGCCAGACGCGTCGGACTGGCGCGTCTTTCCCTCAAGGACGTCCACCTCCCGCTCACGGCCGGCGACGCGGAGATCGCCGCTGCCGTCGCGAAGGTCCGCGGGGTCGGAATCGTCCCCTACGGCTGCGGCGTCGTCTACATGAAGACGCCGGCCGAGGTCGAGCGGGCCTTCGCCTACGCCGGAGCCGGCGGGATGGAGGTCATCGTCGGCGTCCCCGACCACGCGCTCCTCCCTCTGGCCGAAAGAAAGGTCCGCGAGACCGGGCTCAAGCTGGCCATCCACAATCATGGGCCCGGCGACCCGCTCTACCCGACGCCGGCCTCGGTCCTCGAACGGGTCAAGGGTCTGGACGCGCGGCTCGGCCTCTGCCTCGACATCGGCCACTCGTTGCGGGCGGGCGTCGAGCCCTCCGAGGCGGCCGAGGCCTGCGGGGCGCGCCTCCTCGACGTGCATCTCAAGGACGTGACCGCGGCCTCGGCGGAGGGCGGCCCGGTCGAGGCGGGCCGCGGGGTCCTCGACCTCCCCCGGTTCCTCAGGACCCTGGCCAAGCTCGGCTACCGCGGCACGGCGTCCTTCGAGTACGAGAAGGATGGGAAGGATCCTCTCGCTGGACTGGCCGAATCGGTCGGCTATGTGCGCGGCGTCTTGGCCGTCCTCTAGGGGCGTCCGATGAGCCGAACTCCCGTCCCGCCCTCCCCCATGCCGAAGGATCCGCCGGCGCGCGAACGCCTGGCCGCGCTCGACGCCTTCCGCGGCTTCGACATCCTGACAATGGTCTTCGTCAATTACATCGCCGGCATGGCCGGCATCCCCTTCATCCTGCGGCACGCGCCCGCGACCATGGACACCTTCACCCTGACGGACGTCGTGTTCCCCGGCTTCCTGTTCATGGTCGGCATCGCGATCCCGCTGGCCCTGACGAAGAGGCGCGAGTCCGGCGAGCGGGTGCCGCGTCTCCTAGGCCATGTCGCCCTCCGGACCCTGGCTTTGCTCTTCCTCGGCGTCATCGAGGTCAACGGCGGGCGCTTCTCCGCCGCCGACACGGGCCTCGGCCGCGCCCTCTGGAGTTTCCTTGTCCTGACGGCCGTGTTCGTCCTGTGGGCGGCGGTGCCCAAGACGGCCGGCCCGCGCGAGAGGCGCCGCCGCCTCGTCCTGAAGATCGCCGCGGCCGTGGCCCTCGTCGTCCTCGTCGCCATCTTCCGCGGCAGGGGCGAGGACGGCGCGGTGACCTGGCTCCAGCATTCCTGGTGGGGCATCCTGGGCATGATCGGCTGGACCTACCTCGCCGGCTCGCTCGTCTTCCTTGTCTCGAAAGGGAACCGGGCGGTCCTGGCCGGGGCGGTCGGCGTTATGACGGCCCTCTATATCGGCGGCCGCCACGGCGCCCTCGACTTCCTCGGCCCGGTCAACGCGTTCCTGGGCCACGGCGTCGGGAGCATCTTCGGCTCCCACACGGCCATCGTCACGGCCGGGATGCTGGCGGGGACGACCTTTCTCCCCGGCTCGGACGTGGCGCGGCCGCGGGACCGCATCCGCTTCCTGGCCGTCCTCGGCACCCTCCTCACCCTCTCGGGCTACCTCCTCAGGCCGCTCCACGGCTTCAGCAAGATCGCCGGGACCGAATCCTGGACCCTGGCCACCGCGGGGCTATGCTGCCTGGCGTTCCTTCTCGTCTACCTCGTCCTCGACGTCGCCGGCCTCCGCCGCGCCGCCGCCTTCCTCGTCCCGGCCGGCCGGAACCCGCTCGCCGCCTACCTGCTGCCGGAGCAGCTCGGCAACGTCCTTGTCCTGCTCGGCGGCGTCCTGCCCGTCAACTTCTATCGCCTTTTCTGGCCGTTCTCGGACAGGGGCGGGCTCCCCGGCATGCTCAACGCCGCGGCCATGACGGCCCTCATCCTGCTCCTGACGACCCTCCTGACGCGGGCCAAGGTCATCCTAAAGCTCTGAGCGGTCCGGCCGCGGCCCGGTCCCGGCGCGGCCAACCTCAAGCTCGGCGTCCATGCCCTGAAGGAGCTTGTCGAGAACTACGAGGACGTCGAGCGGAAGTACCAGCACATCAAGGACATTGAACACCAAGGGGACATGGTCACCCACGAGATCTTCGTCAAGCTCCGGGAGACCTTCATCACCCCCATCGACCGCGAGGACGTCCACGGCCTGGCCAGCGGCCTCGACGACGTCCTGGACTGCGTCGAGGGCGTGGCCAACATCATCGAGGGCATCATCGTCAAGACCAGCTGAGCCGCATGCCCCCGAGAGCCTCGTTTTCGTCGTCGTCATCCTCGTCGCCCTGGCCTTCGACTTCACCAACGGCAGGCACGACGCGGCGAACTCCATCGCCACTATCGTCTCGACCGAGGTCCTGACGCCGCGGCAGGCCGTCGTCTGGGCTTGGATCTTCACCATCCCCGGGGCCGGGCTCATCGGCGGCGGGGTCTACTTCCTCCTGCGGCTGCTCAAGGTCGCGGCCTGACGGTCGCAGCCGGGCGATTGACGGACGCCGCTCTTTCCGCTACATTCGGTGGCCATGAGAGCCGTCGCCCGCAGTCTCGTCTTCATCCTCCTTCTCCCGCTCGTCACGGCCGCTCCGCGGAGCGCGCCCGGCCGCGGGGCGGCGGACATCGTCACGGTCCTCCCCGCCGAGGCCGCGGGGTGCAGGGCCGCGGGCGCGGACCGGGTCTTCACGCGCGGGACGGCCGCCGGATATCTCGGCGGGACGGCCGGCCTCTACCTCTCCTACGGCTTCCGGCGCCTCGTCGTCCGGGACTACAAGAGCGCCGCAGGCGCGTCGGTCGTCGCCGAGGCCTTCGACATGACGACCCCGGCCGACGCCTTCGGCGTCTTCGCCGACGACCCGAAGGGCGACGAGGCCGCGGTCGGGAACGAATCGCGCTACGGCGGCGGGCGCCTCCGCTTCTGGAAGGGCGCCTGTTTCGTCGTGCTCTGGGCCGCGAGGGAGGCGGCCGGAACGAAAGCGCTCCTCACCGGCCTCGGCCGGGCCATCGCCGCCGCCATCCCGGAGGCTGGGGGCCGGCCGGCCCTCGTCGGGACCCTGCCGCCGGAGGGTCTCGAGCCCCGGAGCGTCCGCTACTTCCACAAGCAAGCGTCCCTAGACAGCGAATACTATCTCGCCGATGAGAGCGTCCTGAGCCTCGACCAGAGAACGGAGGCCGCCCTCGGCCGCTACCGCGAGGCCAGGGGAGAGTCATTGCTCCTTATCTGCCGCTACCGGTCGGCGGCCGACGCCCGTCGGGCTTACCTCGCCTTCGGCCGGGCCTTTTTCCGGGGGAGGGTCGACGAGCGCGCGAACGGCGTCATAGAGAGGCTCGAAAACGGGCAGTTCGCGGCCGCCCGGTCCGTCGGGCCGTGCCTCGTCGTCGTCCTCGAATCGCCGGACCGCCCGGGTTGCGAGGCGTTCGCCGAGGCCGCGGCGGCTCGCTGCCGCGATGCCTTCGGGAAGACCGGCGGCCCAAAATAGCCCAAGCGTCGGATCGATCCGGGCCCGGGCGCCGCGCGATCGTCCCCGAAGGGACTGTCCCTTTGAATGCGGCCGGCCTTACTTCGTCTTCGGCTTCCGGGGCAGCGTCCCGGGGTCGCAGGGCTCGTCTTCGTCGTAATTGCGGGCCATCTCGGGATTGGGGGCCGTCGTGCAGAACGGCAGCGGGACCATCTCCCGGCCGCAGCAGACGGGCACGGCGTCGCCCTTTTTGACCGTGATTTCCCTCTGGCAGACCGAGCAATGATATGTCACGTCGCTCATCTCGACTCCTCCATTCCCGGAACGGGATCCCGACAATCCATCTTATCACCCGCGCGAAGGCCCATCAAGCGCGCGCATGTCCATGAGGGCCGGCCGAGAGACAGAAGAAAATCCCGCCCGCAGCGTCCAAAAGGACGACGGCCGGGAGGCGGGCCACGCCGCGTCCGCGCGGCGCGTGCGGAGACCGCGATTGACCGCCGGCAAAGCCCTATGGTAATCCTAGGGCGCTGCCTCAGCCCGGCCGGACGGTCATGGAGAAGAGCATGCGCATCATAGGTTCCTCTCGTCCCGCCAAGGCCACTATGCCCCTCGGCGCCGCCGTCGTCCTCGCCTCCGCTCTCGCCGGCCTCACCGGGTGCACCCGCGCCAAGGCCAAGCCCGAGCTCGCCTGCACCGTGCTCGAGCTCCGCGGGGACCCGGCGTCCCGCTACTACGACGCCGTCGTCCGCGTCGACAGGGTCACGCTCCCGGACGCCGCCAAGATCGGGCTCCGCGTCCTGACGCCGACCTCGAGCTTCGAGCTTTCGACGCTCAGGTTCACCGCCGAGGGCCGCGACCCCTCCCGGCTCGAGCCCGGCGAGACCTTCGTCGTCCCCCTGGTACGTCCCGACTGGAAGCTCTCCATCGTCGGGGCCGAGGCCGCGCTCTGGACGGACAATTTCTGGGACCTCCTGCCTCCGAACGACCGCTGGCACCCGACCAAGACCGAGGCCATGGCCGTGGCCTCGAGCGCCCCGGTCGTCAACGTCCGCGGCGTCCTCAAGCCCGTCCCGACCTCCCTTCCCGCCGAGTGGCGGCGGGCCGAGGAGACCGAGCCCACGGCCGACACCGCCCTGGGCTCCTCGGTCTACCGGAAGGTCCGGGGCGGCCGGGTCGTCGAGCAGGTCGAGTTCCAGTACGTCCGCCTGACCGAGGAACAGAAGAGCCTGCTCGCCTCGGGACTGACGACGGACTTCCTGGGCGACTGGTCGGACTGCGCCAAGAACGGGGGGGCCGCGGCGACCGTGGCCGGCCACCAGGCCATCGTCTGCGACCTCGAGGGAACGGGGGATTTCGGCTGGACCTATCGCTTCTTCTATATCGACTCCAACGTCCTCGTCGGGGCGGACGTCCAATCCGACCCCCAGGAGCTCGGCAAAACGGACGCGCAGAAGGACCTCGAGCGGAGGACCGACCAGGTCTTCCTTCGCTACGGGTACGGGCCGGTCGGGGCCGAGGAATGGCAGGTCATGATCGAGCTCCGGATGAACCGGACCGGGGGCTTCCATAAGCGGTCCCGGGCCGGCGAGGTCGTCGACAAGGACTTCCGGGTCGGCGACGACGAGTTCGCCGCCGTCGAGAAGGCCCTGGCCGACAACGGGTTCTGGACGCTCGAGTCCAGGTCGGGGATCGGCTCCGGCTTCGAATCGTTCCTCGCCGTCCAGACGGACGTTCAGGTCCGCACCGTGGCCATGAAGAACGTTCGCGACGCCGGTTTCGAAAGCATCGCATCAATGGTCCGCCGGATCGTCCTGCCGAAAGTGGAAGAGAATGGGATGCAGCCGAAGGTCCGCTGAGCGCGGCCGGGCGAAGCCGGCCGGGACGGCCGCCCTGGCTCTTCTCCTTCTCGCCGCCGGAGGTGCTTCGTGCCGCGGCGGCCGCGAGGCCGCCGATACCGGACCGGTCGGGCCCGCGGGGCCGGGCCGGACGGCCGTGCCCGTGAACCAGATCCTGACGCCGGCCGGCCGCACGGTGCCGCTCGCCGGGCTGAGGCCCCAGGCCCTGGCCCTCTCGCCCGACGGCCGCCTGCTGGCGGTCTCCGGCAAGACGAGCGAGCTCGTCATCCTCGACCCGGCGGCGGGCGCCGTGCTCCAGAGGGTCGGCCTGCCGGCCGAGGGCGCCGTGGAAGTTCCATCCGAGGCCGCCTCGCCCAACATCCTCGATCCGGACACCAAGGGCCAGCTGAGCTACACGGGGCTTGTCTTCTCGCCCGACGGCCGCCGCCTCTGCCTGAGCAACGTCGACGGCAGCATCAAGGTCTTTGCCGTCGACGCCGACGGAGACGTCAGCCCGCGGCGCTCGCTCCGACTGCCGGCGGCCGATGCTCCCCGGCGGGTCGAGGAGATCCCGGCCGGGCTGGCCTTTTCCGCCGACGGCCGCAAGCTCTATGTCTGCGGCAACCTCTCGAACCGCCTTCTCGAGATCGACGCCGAGACGGGCGTCGTCTTCGGGGCCTTCGAGACCGGCGTCGCTCCGTACGACGTCGTCCTGGCCGGGGGGAAGGCCTATGTCTCGAACTGGGGCGGACGTCGACCCGGGAGCGGCGACCTCACCGGCCCGGCCGGCCAGGGGACCGTGGTCCGCGTCGACGCCGCGAGGCGCATCGCCTCGGACGGCTCCGTGACCGTCATCGACCTCGCCGGCGGCGCGGCGGCGAAGGACATCGTCGCCCATCTCCATTCGTCGGCCCTCGCCCTCTCCCCCGACGGACGCTTCCTCGTCTGCGCCAACGCCGCGAGCGACAACCTGAGCGTCATTGATACGGCGACCGACATGGTCGTCGAGACGGTCTGGGTCAAGGCGAGCCCGGCCGACCTCTTCGGCGCCTCGCCGAACGCCCTGGCCTTCGCCCCGGACGGCCGGACGCTCTATGTCGCAAACGGAACGCAGAACGCCGTCGCCGTCATCGACTTCAAGCCGGCGGCGCGGCGGTCGAAGCTCCTCGGCCTCATCCCGGCCGGTTGGTTCCCCGGCGCGGTCGTTTTCGTCGGGCGGCGCAACGGGCTCATCGTGGCCAACATCAAGGGCCTGCCGGACGAGCCGCGGCTCGACAAGTCGACCGGCGGCATGGGCTTCAATTCCCACCAGTACCACGGCTCCGTCTCCCTCATCCCCGTGCCGAAGCCGCGCGACCTCAAGCTGATGACGGCCGCCGTGTACGAGAATTACCATCGGGACCGCGTCGCCCGCGCCTTCGCCAAGCCGCGCCGCAACCAGCCGCCGCGGCCCGTCCCCGAGCGCATCGGCGAGCCCAGCGTCTTCGAGCACGTCGTCTACGTCATCAAGGAGAACCGGACCTACGACCAGGTCTTGGGAGACGTCGCGACGGGCAACGGCGACCCGAGGCTCGTCCTCTTCGGCGAGCGGGTGACGCCCAACCAGCACAAGGTGGCCCGCGAGTTCGCGCTCCTCGACAACACCTACTGCAGCGGCATCCTCAGCGCCGACGGCCATGAATGGGCCGACACCGGCCTGGCGACCGATTACATGGAACGCTCCTTTGCCGGGTTCCCGCGGAGCTACCCTGACGGCATGGAGGTGGCTGATGTGGATGCGCTGGCCTACTCGCCCAGCGGCTTTATTTGGGA
>DATKJS010000014.1:0-51093 GCA_035543515.1 Terriglobales bacterium
TGAGACGGGAACTCACCCTCAAGCAGACGGCGGTCCTGCGGGCCGTCGAAAACTTCATCCTCGAGCACGGCTACGCCCCGACCGTCCGCGGCCTGGCCGCCTCGCTCCGGATGGCCAACCCCTCGGCCGTCTTCAAGCACCTCCAGAGCCTCGAGCGCAAGGGTTACCTCGCCCGCGAGGGCGGCGAGATCCGCGTCGCCGGCCTCCCGGCTCTCCTCGAGAGCCAGGTCAAGGTGCCGGTGGCCGGGCTCGTCCCGGCCGGCCTCGCGCGCGAGGCCTTCGACGTCTCGGGCGAGGCCATGGACGTCCCGGCCTGGATGGTCGGCCGGCGGCGGGGCAACATCTTCTGCATCCGGGTCGACGGCAAGAGCATGATCGACGCCTACATCGACGACGGCGACCACGTCCTCCTCGAGCGGACGAACACGGCCGCCTCGGGGGAGATGGTGGTAGCCATGCTCGGCGACGGGTCGGTGACCCTGAAGCGCCTGCGGCAGGACGACGGCCGGGTCTACCTCGTGCCGGAGAACCCGTCCTACCAGCCAATCGAGGCCCCGGACGCGAGGATCCTCGGCCGGGTCATCGGGGTCCTGAGGAAGTACTGAACGGGAGCGAGCCGTGAGCGGAAGAGGGACGGTCATCGCGAGGCCTCTTGGCCGTGGCGATCCCAGCCTCGAGGGCCGGCGCCGCGCGCTCGGCATGCGATGACGCCCTAGACCGTCCCGCGGCTCGCTTCGAAAAAATAGAGTTTGCAAAAGTGAAAGGGACAGGTATGCCTGCCTCACGGTACGTCGTCCTCGTCGATATCGACGCCTTCTTCGCCTCCGTCGAGGTCCTGCTCAACCCGGCCCTCAAGGGCCTGCCGGTCATCGTCGGCGGCCTGGCCCACGAGCGCGGCGTCGCCGCGACCTGCTCCTACGAGGCCCGCAGGTTCGGCGTCCGCACGGGCATGCCCCTCCGCCAGTGCTACAAGCTCTGTCCCCAGGGGGTCTTCGTCCGCGGCAACTACCAGGTCTACCAGGCCTTCTCCGAGCGCTTCTTCCGCGTCCTCCACACCGTCACGCCCGACGTCGAGGAGGCCTCCCTCGACGAGGCCTACCTCGAGCTGACCCGCTGCGGCCATCTCTATCCGTCGTTCGCGGAAGCGGCCCGGGACATGAAGCGCCGGGTCGAGCGCGAGCTGGGGATCACGGTCTCGGCCGGCGCCGCCCCGAACAAGATCCTGGCCAAGCTCGCGGCCAAGAAGGCCAAGCCGGCCGGGTTCTTCGAGGTCCGCGAGGGCGAAGAGGAGGGCTTTTTGCGCGGCCTCCCGATCGAAACCCTGCCCGGCATCGGCCCCAAGGCCCAGGTCGTCCTGCGGCTGATGAACATCCATCGGATCGGCGAGCTGTGGACCCTGCCGCGCGCGACCCTCCGCTCGCTTTTCGGCGAGGCCGGCGAGGACATCTATCTCCAGTCGCGCGGCATCGACAGCCGGACCCTGTCGGTCCGCGCCCTGCCCAAGTCGGTCTCGCGCGAGACGACCTTCCTCGAGGACCTCTGGGACCGGAAGATGCTCCTGGCCCACCTCGCCTACCTCTGCGACCGGCTGACGCTGGCCCTGCGCGAAGACCGCCTCTACGCCCATGTCATCGAGGTCAAGGCCCGCTACTCCGACTTCCGGACCGAGATCAAGCGGCGGCTGGTCCTGACGCCCCTCCAGGAGATGGGGAAGATCTACGAGATCGCCGAGGCGCTGTTCCTGGAGCTCGTCGAGGGGTCGCGGCTGGCCCTGCGGCTGGTCGGGGTCAAGGCCTCGGACCTGGTCCTGGCGCGGCCCCTGTCGCTCTTCGAGCCGTACTCGGACCGCCCGGAGCGGCTGGGCCGGGCGATGGACCGGGTGCGGGAGAAATACGGCTTCGGGTCCGTGCTCACGGTCCGGGAGAAGATGCTCGATTCGGTCTACGCCTTCGAGCCGCGGCGCGGTTACGTGCTGAAGACGGCCTCGCTGACGAGGTGAAGGGCGGGGGCGGGGAGAGGCCTTTTCGAGGAGAAAGGAAGAGAGAGACGGCGATGTTCGTTCCCCTCCGCATCCATTCCGTCTACAGCCGCGGGCGGGGGAGCGTCACGGTCGGGGAGGCCGCGGCCTGGCTCGCGCGCCGGCGGGTCCCGGCCGCGGCCCTGGCGGACCTCGGCAACCTCTACGGCTGGGGGAAGTGGAAGCGGGCGGCGGCGGGCGGCGGGTTCAAGCCCCTCTTCGGCTGCGAGCTCGAGGCCGGCGGCCGGCGGTTCGTCTTCCTCGTCCGCCGCCGCGAGGGCTACGCCAACCTGATGGAGATCTTCAACCGGAGGGAGGTCCGGGACGCCTCCGGCCTCGTCGTCATCTACGTGCCGGAGGGACTGTCCCCGAAGCGGGAGAATGGGGACATGTACCGACGTGTCCCGGGGACACAAAGGTACGTGTCCCCACCCGCTTGGCCGAGCGAGGCCGCGATGCTCGCCGACCTCCGCGCGAAGGTCCCGCCGGGCGACCTCTACCTCGGCGCCGATTTCGCGAATTTTCAGATGATGGGGGCATGTTCCCAATTCGAAGAATTGGGTACGTGTCCCCCGAATTCCATAAAGGACCTGCCCGTCGTCTGGGCCAACCCGCTCAAGTACGTGGCCAGCCCGGAACGGCTCGTCCTCCTCCGGGCCATCGAGGAAAAAATCCCCTATCCGCCCGAGCGCGACCGGCTCCTCGCCGGGACCCGGGTCTTCGGACCGGACCAGGAGGCCCTGGCCCTGCGCCGCTTCGGCGAGGCCGCCCGGGAGGCCCTCGCCCGCACCTTCGAGGTCGCCGAGAAGTGCGAGTTCGCCTTCGACGACGTCATCCCCAACCTCCCGGCCGACCTCTTCCCGAAGACGCTGCGCGACGTCGTCATGGAGCGGCTGACGGCGGCGAAGGGCCTGGCCTGGAAGGAGCGTCGGCGGGCCCTCCACGAGCTCGACGCCGTGGAGCAGGCCGGCTTCGGCCCCTACTTCCTCGTCGTCCACGATGTCGTCGCGTTCGCCCGGCGCCGCGGCATCCTCCACAATCTGCGGGGTTCGGGAGCGTCGTCCTTCCTGGCCTGGCTCCTCGGCGTCTCCCATGTCAACCCGCTCGAGTTCGACCTCTACTTCGAACGCTTCCTCAACCGCGGCCGGCCCGACCCGCCGGACATCGACCTCGATTTCGACTCGAGCCGGCGCGACGAGGTCCTGAGCTACGTCCTCGACACCTACGGCACGGGCGGGACGGGGGCGGCCTACGTCTGCAGCCTCAAGAGCTTCGGCGCCCGCTCGGCCCTCTACGAGACGCTCCGGGCCTTCGGCGTCCCGCCCGAGGAGGCGCGCGGCCACAGCCAGCGGGTGCCGTATTTCGCGGAGCCGAGAGACCTGCGGACGGCGGCGCCGGCGCCCGGGTTCCTCGAGGCCTGGAAGCTCGCCGCCGAGCTCCAGGACGTCTACCACGAGGTCTCGCTCCACGTCGGCGGCGTCATCCTGACGCCCGCGCCGGTCGAGCGCTGCCTGCCGCTCGAGACCTCGGCCAAGGGGCTGCGCATGACCCACTTCGACAAGGACGCCGTCGAGGACCTGCGGCTGATCAAGCTCGACCTCCTCTCGGTCCGGGGCCTGGCGGCCATCTCCGAGACGAAGACGAAGCTGCGGCTGCGGACGGCCCCGGCCGGGGACGCCGCGACCTACGCGGCCCTCCGGGCGGCGCGGACCATCGGCTGCTTCCAGGTCGAAAGCCCGGCCATGATGAACCTCCTGCGCCGGATGAAGCCCGCGGACATCTTCGAGATCACCCAGGCCCTGGCCCTCGTCCGGCCGGGCCCGACCGAGAGCGGCATGAAGGAAGCGCTCCTCCGGCGCCGGAGCGGGCGGGGCGATGGGGACATGTACCCGAGGGCCGTGTCCGCCCCAGCCTCCCCGCCGGACCGCTCGTCCCCGCCGGGCGGCGACGCCTTCCTGGCCCGCCTCCTCCCCGAGACGGGCGGCATCCTCCTCTACGAGGAGCAGGTCATGCAGCTCGCCGAGCGCGCCGCCGGCCTGTCCCCGGAGGAGGGCGACCTGCTGCGGCGGGGCCTGAAGCGCCGGGGCGGGGACCCCGCCCTGCGCCAGAAGTTCTTCCGCGAGGCGGCCGGCCGCGGCTACGCGGCGCCGGAGGTCGAGCGCCTGTGGCGGACAATGGAGAAGTTCTCCTCCTATTCCTTCAACAAGGCCCACAGCGCCTCCTACGCCCACATGGCCTACCAGGCCGTCTACCTCAAGGTCCACTACCCGGTGCCGTATTTCGCGGCCGTGCTCAACGCCGGCGGGGGCTACTACGACCTCCCCGAGTACGTCGCCGAGGCCAGGCGGCTCGGCGTCCGCATCCTGGGGCCGGACGCGAACCGGAGCGTCCACCGGTTCGAAGTCGAGGCCGTCCCGGGCGGCGGGGAGGCGATCCGCGTCGGCTTCGGCTCAATCAAGGGGCTGGGGGCGAAGGCGGTCGACCGCGTCATCGGCGAGCGGACGAACGGCGGTGAATACGGCTCGGTCGAGGATTTTCTGGCCCGCGTCAGGCCCGGGAAGGCGGAGCTCCTGGCTTTCATCCGGGCGGGCGTCTTCGATTCCCTCGAGCCGCGGCGGACGCGCCAGATCCTCCGCTACTTCCAGGGCCTCGAGCACATGGACGAGGTCGCGGACGTGGCCCAGGACGAGAAGCGCCGGATGCTCTACGAGTCGCTGGGCTTCCTGCCGGACGGCGACGAGATCGACCTCTACGAGGGGAAGAGGCCTGCGCTCCGGGTCAGGGACCTCAAGGACTGCGCCGGGACGATGGTCGAGCTCATCGTCCGGGCCGTGGACGCCCGCCAGCGCGTGACCTACGGCGCGAACGGAGGCGGGAGCGGCGGGTCGGGGCGCGGCCCGAAATATTTCTATCTGTTCGAGGACGAGACGGGCGTCCTGGAGGGCATCGGCGAGGCGAGGTGCGTGACCTACGGGACGCCGCCGGTCTGCCTCCTGCGCGGCGAGGTGCGGAAGGACGGCGAGGGCATCCCCAAGATCTACAACTGCGCGTTCCTGAAGGCGTTCTGAGAACAGGACGGGCAAGAGAATTTACATGGCCGGCGCCCCCCCCAGGCAGGGAGATTGGCACGGATTTGGCATAGATACTCTCATAGACCCGGCTCGACGGAGGCATAACATGAGCGGTTATCGCTTTTCGGTCCTGGTCGCCAAGGACATCAAGGGCTGGGAGGCGCGCTGCCCGGACTTTCCGGATTGGCGCGCCCGGGGCTCGAGCTTCGAGGACGCGGTCGACAACCTCAAGGAGCTCGTCCGGGTCCTGGTCGAGGACGGCCTCGGTGACGATGAGCATGTCCTCGATGACGGCGGCCTGAGTGACGACGGAACGATCCCCCAGCCGGACGAGCTCTGTTTCAAGGCGCTGACGATCTAAACTGCCTAACGGTGTTATTGGCCCTCGGCGAAAGCCGGAGTTATGATCGAAACGCGATAAGAGAACCCGGCAGGACGGCTGGGGGAGGGTGTATTGCGCAGTGCGACTTCGAATCTTCCATCGCGTTTAGGCGAAGCGACGGGGCTTCTCGTCTTGGCCGCACTCATGTTGGTGCGGGGTGGAGATCCTTCGGGAAGTGTCCCTCATCACACGCAAGTCGACGACGGGGAGCTCCGGAAACTCGATGCTTTTTTCAAAGAGCCTTTGGCTCATCTTGAATCCCTCAAGGGGATGAAGGACCTCGGCGAAAAGATAACCTACTATGCTCGGTGGAACGTTGACCGCATACAGGAGTTCTTTAGAACCCAATATCAAGATATTGATGAACGGAAGATCGAGATCCTCGTGTATCTGCTGCGTTATTATCGGGGCTTCCCCGTCCCCGACGAAGCGGCCAGGGTCTTTGGACTTCGGCCGGTCATGTTTGCCCGTGAGCTCGAAAAGACCCCTGAATGGGCGGGCATCGTCAAGGACATTTCGTGGAGCTGGGAGAGCTTTTCCTCGGGCCTGAGGGGCCTCGGAGGCTCCGACTTTGAGAAGAAGGTCAAGGAGCTAGCCCGCTCTCTTCATGAAGAGAGGCGACAGAGGATCAAGCTGATCGGCGATTTTGTGAATGACGCGGTTTCGAATCTCGAAGAGGTCAAGAAGCTCGATGATCTCCCATTTTGGCTAAGTCGATTTGAAGAGGCGCAGACCAGGGATGGCCGCCCGGAAATATTCGCCCTGAGTTCGCTATTCGTGAACAACTTCGGGGAGATTAATGAGAAAAAAATAGAGATCCTGGTTTATCTGTTGCTCCATTGCGGGAACGGGGTTGATGGGGAGTTATTGGCGGACGAGGCCGGCGGTCTTTTCAAGGATCATACGGTGTTATTCGTCGAAGTCCTGGAAAGAACGAGAGAGTGGAAGAGTATTGTGGATGATATGTATGACCTGGCCGGGCCTGACCTTGCGGAGGGCCTGAAGAACTTAGGAGACACCCCTTTCGAAAGAGAGCTCAAACGATACGTAGCTGACAAGAAATGGGGCCATTCATAAGCCCGCGAAAGCACCTTTCGGACGCTGGATCAAAGACCGCCGGAATCATCTCTTGGTTTGAGAATTCCTCTGTCCGTAAACGTTGTAGTTTGAGAACTTGTTGATACGGATATATTTTTCTTGACCCGTTCGCCGACGCTAAGCCCCGCCTTTTTGGGCGGGGACAAGAAGCGGGGCTCAGGGTTAACCCCGAACAAGCCCCGGCATGAATGGCGGGGACTTGAGGGGTTGACACTGGGAAGTTAGTATCATAATATGTATGATGGAGTATGAAATGATAAGAAAAACCGTGGTTTTGGATGACAATTTGGCCAGGGATATCGACCTTTTTGCCCATAAAGACGAACGGGATTTTTCCGGCGCGTTGAGGTATGCCGCCCGGATCGGGTTGCTCGCCGTCGAAAACCCCGAACTGACCGTTCAGGAGATCAAGGACATCCTCGAGGCCAAGGCGGAATACGAGGCGGGGAGGGTCTCCGAGCTGGACGTCCGGACGATTTGAATGCGCCCTCTCGAAACCTCCAAGTTTCAGAAGCTCCGCTCGAAGCTCAAGGAAGAGGCCGAACGGGATGCCCTGAGGACCGCCGTACTCGCCATCCTTGATGAGCCCTCAGCCGGGAAGAAGCTCAAGGGTGGGTTCAGGGACTTGCGTTCATTCAGATATGCCTCCCAAGGCCAATCCCGCCGATTGATCTACAAGTTGGACAAGGACGCTATCGTCCTCTTGTCCTTCGGGCCGCGGTAGGGAATCTACAAATAGATCGAATGCACGGCCATTTTCCCCCGCCGAAGCCCGCTCCCACGGGAATCATGGGCGCGGCGCCCGGCTCCCGTCGAGCTTTCCGGACAGGCTGCAGGAAATCCCGGAATCGCATATAATGAGGCTCGGCCGGAGAGAGCGTCCCGGCCCGCCGCGCCGCGGGCCTGCGAGGCGCCTCGGGAGGTGGCACTTTGGCTGAGGTGAGCGTCCTCAACGACGTGATCGGGCCGGTCATGCGCGGGCCGTCGAGCTCGCACACGGCGGGCGCCTACCGGATCGCCCGGCTTGCCTGCGGTCTGGCCGGCGGCCGGCCGAAGGATGTCGTCGCGACGTTCGACCCGGACGGCTCCTACGCCGCGACCTACAAGCCGCTCGGCGTGGACGCGGCCTTCGCCGCCGGGTGCCTGGGCTGGGAGATGACCGACGCGCGCTACGGGGAGGCCGTTCGCGCCGCCGGGCGGGCCGGCCTCCAGATCCGCTTCGCCGTCGAACCGCTCGAGCACGCCGACCACCCGAATGCCATGCTCGTCCGCATGGACGGAGCGCCCGGCGGTACGCTCGAGATCATGGCCAAGTCCGTGGGAGGAGGGATCGTCGAGGTCGGCCGGCTCGACGGCCGCCGGGTCGCGATCGACGGCCGGTGTTGGACGATCGTCGCCGAGTGCAGGCGCGCGCGGTCGAAGAAGGTCCGCGCGGCGATTGAGCGGCTCGCGCAGGGGCGGACGACGGCGGCGGATTCCCGGGCCGGCGGCGCGGTGCAGGCGGACTTCGATTCGCCTCCGGCGGCCGACTTGGCGCGGCGGGTCTCGGAGATCCCGGGAGTGACCGCGGTCCGGACCGTCGCGCCCGTCCTTTATCCCCAGCCGGGCCGGAGCGGCATCGGGTCGGCCGCGGCCCTCCTCGCCCTCGCCGAAAGGGACCGCCTATCCCTCGGCGCGGCCGCGCGGCGGGCCGAATCGCGGTTGCTCGGGCTGGCCGAGTCCACGCTCACGGCCGAGATGTCGGCCCGTTACGCCGTGATGCGGGCCGCCGTCGCCGCCGGCCTGGAAGACAGGGACGTCGACATGCCGCTGACGGGACCGAGCGCCTCCCGCATCATGCGGACGGAACGGCGCGGAGGGCTGCTTCTGGGAGGCCTGCTCACGCGAGCGGCCGCCCGGGCCATGGCCGCCATGCACACCTCGAACAGCAAGGGCATTGTCTGCGCGGCGCCGACGGGCGGCTCGGCCGGAGTGCTGGCCGGGGTCCTGGTGACCCTGGAGACCGATAAGAATGTCGAGCTGCCGGTCCTGGCCCGGGCGCTCTTCGCCGCCGGCGGGGTCGGCCAGGTCATCGCGGCGCGGGCCACTTTCGCCGCCGAGACCGCGGGCTGCCAAGTCGAGATCGGCGCCGCCGGGGCCATGGCCGCCGCCGCCGTCGTGGAGGTCGCCGGGGGTACGGCCCGGCAAGCCATCGACGCCGCGGCCGTCGCCCTGCAGAACACCATGGGCTCGGTCTGCGACCCCGTCGGCGGCGGGTGCGAGATCCCCTGCCACACGCGCAACGCCGCTGCCGCCGTAAACGCGTTCGTGTGCGCCGACCTCGTCATGGGCGGATATGAGAACCCCGTGCCCCTCGACGACACCGTCGACGCTTCCTTCGCCGTCGGCCGGGCGCTGCCGCGTGAGCTGCGCTGCACGGCCCTCGGCGGCCTGGCCATCACGCCCTCCGCCCTGGCCCTTGTCAAGGCGAAGGAGAGGCGGCGCCGATGACCGGACCGATGAGATTACGGGTCCTTTCGGGCGCCGAAGTCAGGCGGGCACTCCCCATGGCGGAGGCCGTCGGCGCGATGAAGGAGGCCTTCCGCGAGCTCTCCGCCGGCGAGGCCGTCGTGCCGCCCCGGACCCATATCCGGGTTGAGGAAAGCCGAGGCGACGTCCTGGTCATGCCCGCTTACAGCCCCTCGGCCGGCCGGGTCGGGCTGAAGGTCATCACCCTCTTCGAGCGGAACCGCGACCTCGGCCTTCCGTTCATCCAGGCCCTGGCCCTCGTTTTGGACGCCGGAACGGGCACGCCCATAGCCATCATGGACGGGACGGCCCTGACCGCCATCCGCACGGGCGCCGCCTCGGGCGCGGCGACCGACCTTCTGGCCCGGCCGGACGTCCGCAAGGCCGCCGTCTTCGGGGCCGGCCTCCAGGCGAGGACGCAGCTCGAGGCCGTCTGCGCCGTGCGGCCCATCCGCGAAGCCGGCGTCTTCGACACGGACGGCGCCCGCGCCGCCGAGTTCGCGGCCCGGGCAGGCCGGGAGCTCGGCCTCGCGGTGTCGGCCGCGGCCACTCCTGCCGAAGCGCTCCGCGGCGCCGGGGTCGTCTGCACGGCGACGACCGCGGAAACGCCTGTCTTCGCCGATGGGGATCTCGCCTCCGGCACACACATCAATGCCGTGGGGTCGTACAAGCCGCACGTTAGGGAGATCCCGCCGGAGACCGTCGTCCGGGCCCTGGTCTTTGTTGACCAGCGCGAGGCGGCCTGGGAAGAGGCGGGCGACCTGATCATGCCGCTCGAGGCGGGCCTGATCACGCCCGGCCACGTCCGGGCCGATCTCGGCGAGATCGTCGCGGGGATGAAGCCCGGGCGCCTGAGCTCCGGCGACGTGACGCTCTTCAAGTCGGTCGGCCTCGCCGTCCAGGACCTGGCCGCCGCCGCGCGCGCCCTGGCCAACGCCGAGAAGCTCGGGCTCGGGACCGCCGTGACGCTCTAACCCCGGCCGCCCCTCACTTCCTCTTGTCCGGATACGGCGGGTGCTTGGGCACCTCGACCGGCTCCTTCCTGATCAGCTCCCGGAGATGCCTGACCGCTGCCTCGAGCTGGGCGTCCCGGCCGCCGAACGTCGCGCGCGGCGCGTTGTCGACGACGATGTCCGGCTCGACGCCGCGGCCTTCGATGAGCCATTCGCCCTCGGGGCCGTAGACGCCCATCTCCGCCGCCGAGGCCAGGCCCCGGTCGACGAGGATGTTCGAGGAGCTTAGCCAGATCTCGCCCCCCCACGTCCGGGTGCCGATGACCTTGCCCAGGCCGAGCCTGCGGAAGCCCTCGCTGAAGGCCTCGCCGTCGGAGGCCGTGAACTCGTCGCAAAGCACGACCATGTGTCCGCGGAACGCGTACTGCATGTTCCAGGTGGGCCGCCCCACTCGGCTCTGCCAATAGAACCAGGCCCGGCGCATGAGCTTCTCCAGGATCCAGGAATCGATGTTGCCGCCGCGATTGTGGCGGACGTCGATGATGAGCCCCTTGCGGTCGAAGACAGGATAGAAGTTCTTGACCCATTCCGTGTAATTGTCGCCGCCCATGGCCCGGAGATGGACGTAGCCGATCTCGCCCTGGGCCGCCTTCTCGACCTCGAGTCGCCGCGTGTATTCCCACTCCGCGTAGCGGAGATCCGACTCGGCGGCCGCGCTCATCGGGTAGACGATGGCCTTCGATCCGGCCCCGCCCGCGGCCGGCCTGAGCTCGAGCAGGACCTGCTGGCCGGCGGTGTTCCGCAGTACGAGCGAGAGGTCCGGGACCGACAGCGCCGGCGTGCCGTTGACGGCCGTGATGACGTCGCCTTCGCGGACACTCGTCATCGGCTTGGCCAGGGGCGAGCACCGCTCGGGATATTCGGGGTCGGACCTGTAGATGTGGACGATGCGATAGCCGCCGGCCGCCTCGTCCCGCGCCAGCCGCGCCCCGAGCGAGCCGGGGGCGACCTGGTCCGGCGCCGGCCTCACGTCGCCGCCCCGGACAAAGGTATGGAGGGCCGAGAGCTCGCCCACGAGATGGGCGAGGAGGTCGTTGAGCTCGGCCCGGTCGCTGACCCTGTCGACGAACGGGCGGTGGCGCTCGAGGAGCCCTTGGTAATCGACGTTGTGGAGGTTCCGGTCGTAGAAGTAGTCCCGCTCCATGCGCCAGGCGTCGAGGAACATCTGCCGCCACTCCTCGCGCGGGTTGATGGAGAACGTCCACCGGGCGAGGTCGACGCGCCGCTCAGCCAGGGTCTGTGGGTTCGGCGGGTTCGTCCCGGCGTCGATGACATAGAAATCCCCGCCCCTGCGGGCGAGGATCCTCTTGCCGTCGGCCGACAGCTCGAAGCTGCGGACGTCCTCGAGGAGCGTCTTGGCTTGGACGTCGCGGTTCTTGACCTCGACGGCCTGGAGTTTGGGCCGGCCGGCGGCGTTCGACTCCTGGTCGACGAAAAACAGGGCCTTCTCTCCGACGGCCAGCCCTGAATAGACGCCCGCCGGGAGCGGCACCTCGAACACGCGGTCTTGGAGGCCGGCGAAGTCGATGGCGACGGCGGGCGGCGCCTGTTTCGGGCTCTTCGCCTCGCCGGGCCGGCCAGCGACGGCGGGCTTGGCCGCCGGGCCCGCGCCCTCCCCCTCGTCCTTGGCCTCCCGGCCGTTCCGGTCGCCCCTGGTGAGCTCGTCGGCCGGCGCGAACGGGAAGACCTCCTTCGCGGCCAGGGCCATGGCGTAGACCTTCGTCGTCCTGTCGAAATACGGCTCGGGCTGCCGCGCCCCCCAGGGGCTGCCCACGGCGCTCTGGAAGGTGCGGTCCGAAAGGAAATACAGCCATTTCCCGTCCGGGCTCCAGGCCGGATCATAGGAATCGACTCGGTCGTCGGTGAGGACGGTCGTCCGGCCCGTTTCCGCCTCGAGGAGCCGGACCTGGCTGAACTGGTTCGAGGCCTCGCCGACGTACGCGAGCCAGCGGCTGTCGGGGGACCAGGCCAAGCCGCCGAACATGCCCGCGTCCGAGACCGCGGCCTTGACCAGGGCCTTCGTGCCGACGTTGAAGAGCCAGAGCTTGAAGTCCTTGTCGGCGAAGGCGACCCACTTGCCGTCGGGCGAAGGCACGCCGTCGAAGCGGATGACCTTGGCCCCGGTCGTCAGCTGCTCGCCAGGGCCCAGGCCGTCGGCCGGGAAGCGGTGGAATTCCCATTCGCCGCTCTCGTCCGAGAGGACGAGGAGGCTCTTCCCGTCCCCGGCGAAGCGGGCCGCGCGGACCCTGGCGCCGCCCTTGAGGCCGACCCGAACCCAACGGCCGTCGCCGACCGGGGCGACGAAGACCTGGCCGCGCGAGACGAGGACGACGCGGTCGCCCGAAGGCGAGACGTGCGCGGAGGTCAGGTAGTCGAGCGGTTTCGTCACCCACCTCTCGCGCATCTGGTCGAAGTCGGAGGGGAGGGTGACGTCGATCTTCCGGTCCGTGCCCGAGGCGATGTCGAAGGCGCGGAGGTCGGCCACGAGTTGGTAGACGATCGTCCCTCCGTCGAGGGACGGCGAGCTCACGTCGAAGCCTTTGTGGAAGGTGAGCTGTCGGATGTCCCTGCCGCCGGGGTCCATCGACCAGAGGTTCATCGTCCCGTCGCGGTCGCTGACGAAATAGACGCGGTCCCGCCAGGCCATCGGGTTCTTGCTCGTCCCGGCGTAGTCGGCCGTCAGGGGCGAAGCCTCGGCCTGTCCGTCAGCGTATTTCCAGAGATTCTGCGCCGTCCCTCCCTTGTAGCGCTTGGTATAGCTGCCCTGGAAGGGCAGGCGGGTGAAGAAGAGCGTCCGGCCGTCGGCCGCGAACGACCCGTCGGCGGCCTGGGCCAGGGGGAGGACGGTCTCGCCGTTCGTCCTCGGGTCGAAGACGACGAGCTGGGTGTTGGGCAGGGTCGAATACTTCTGCGTCGCGTAGATGATTCTCCCGTCCGGGGTCCAGCCGACGACGATCGACGTCTGGCCCGCGAAGGTTCGGCGGACCGGCAGGCCTCCGGCGAGGGGCATGGTGTAGACCTCCGTCGGCCCCTCGTACTGGGCGGAGAAGGCGACCGTAGTCCCGTCCGGAGAGATGGCCGCGTTCGTTTCCAGGCCGGGATGGGTGGTCAGGCGCGCGGCCGGCCCTCCCTTGAGGCCGACCGACCACAGGTCGCCTTCCGAGGTGAAGACGACGGTCGAGCCGTGCACGGCCGGGAACCTGTAATATCCGGTCCGGCCCGCGGCCGCAGCGGAGGCGATGCCCGCGGCGACGGCCAGGACGACGATGACGACGGTGATAACCGGCTTCTTTTTCATCGGGCGCTCCTCTTTCGGGATCGGGGACTCGAGCCCCCGGAATAGGGACTCGAGTCCCTATTCTAGGGACGACGGGCGGGCCAATGCAACCGGTTTTCGCGCCCGGCCGGGAGCCCCCGGAACCGGCGATGCTCTTGGCCGGCGGACGAAGAGCCTCCCGGGCCGGCCTTGTGTTTTCGCGCGCCGCGTGGCATAATGGGCCCTGTTGGCAGGCGTTCCCGATCGACGCCGGGTGGGGAGGGAGAAGCATGGGAAACACTCAGACGATCTGGGTGGGCGACATCGCCCCGGACTTCACGCTCAAGGACCATCACAACAGGGAATTCAAGCTCTCCGGCTTCGCCGGGAGGAAGGTCCTGCTGTCGTTTCATCCGCTGGCCTGGACCCCGGTCTGCGCCGAGCAGATGAAGGCCCTCGAGGCGCACAAGACGACCTTCGACGGCCTCAACGCGGTTGCAGTCGGCGTCAGCGTCGACTCCTTCCCGTCCAAGCACGCCTGGGCCAGGGAGCTCGGCCTCAAGGAGACGCGCCTCCTCTGCGATTTCTGGCCTCACGGGGCCGTAGCCCATGCTCTGGGCATTTTCCGCGACGAGGACGGCTTCTCCGATCGGGCCAACATCATCGTCGACGAGACCGGCCGCGTCTCCTTCATCAAAGTCTACGACATCCCTCAGCAGCCGGAGATCGCCGAGATCATCGCAGCCCTCGGCAAGTAAGCCCTCTCTGCCGCGCCGCGCCGGTCGCGTCCCGGGCCAGGGCCTACCGCAGCGCCTCTTCGACCATGGCCAGGTAATTCGCGGCGGGGACGTAGCTCGGAATGGAATTGCCCGAACCGACGGCGAAGCGGCCGCGCCCGCCGCAGGTCTCGATGAGCCGGCGCGTCCTCGCCCGGACTTCCCCAGGCGTTCCGGCGGCCAGGATGTTGACGTCGACGCCGCCCAGGACGGCGACCCGGCCGCCGTGGCGCTCCTGGAAGACCTCGGCCGAAACGACGGCGTCCTCGAACGAGTGCTTGCCGTCGATCCCGATGTCGTCGATGAGGTCGGGCATGACCGCCTCGACGTTTCCGCAGGAATGGAGGAAATAGGGCAGTCCGCGCTCGTGGGCCAGGGCCGCGACCCTCTTGTGCCACGGGAGGACGAAGGCCCGCAGGTCGGCGGGGGAGACGAGCGTCGCCGAGCGGAAGCCCATGTCATCCCCGGCGAAGACCGCGGTCACGCCGCCGAGACCGAGGAGGTTCCGATAGAAATCCAGGAGCAGCCCGCCGACCCGGTCCGCCACCGCCCCGACGAGGGCCCTGTCCTCGACCAGGGCGAAGCACAGCCCTTCATACGACATGATCCAGGATAGGTGCTCGAACGGCCCGCCGGCGTGGCAGGTCAGGAACCCCATCCCCTCGGGGAGGTGGCCGAGGACGTATTCGAACGGGAAGAAGTCGAACTCCTCGACCCGGGGCCACGGGTAGCGCTCGAAATCCTCCCAGGTCATGACGGCGCCGCGGTGCTCGTCGGCCCAGGCCCGCGGCGGCAGCCCCGCGGTCCCCGTCGACGCGGCGAAGAGCTTGGGCTCGGGGAAGGGCAGGCCCGCCTCGAAGCGGACGCAATCGTAGCCGAGGCCGCGCCAGAAGGCGATGAAATTGTCGAGGTATTTCGCGAGGGAGTCGCGGCCGCCGCCGCCGGGCGGCGTCCAACGCCTTCCCATGACGCTTTCGAGCACGGGCCGGAGGACGGCCTCGTCGACGAGGTACTCGACGAGCGGGACGCGGCCGCCCGGCTCACGCCTCCCCATGAGGATGTCGAGGAACCCCGCCGCGTCCGGCCGGGGATCGGCCAAAGGGAGAAGGGCTGACATCATGGCCGCCCTCGCCTCTCAGACGAGGATCTCCCGCGGGATGTCCCTGAGGTTGAAGGTCGAGGCCATGCTCCGGCAGTAGGCCCCGGCCAGGAGCACGGCCAGGACCTCGCCCGTCCTCGGCACGGGCAGGAGCCGGTCCCTGCCGAAGACGTCGCCCGTCTCGCAGAGGTTTCCGGCCACGGTCAGTCGCGCGCGCGGCGTCCCCCGGACGCGGGAGGCGTTGACGACCTCGTGGAACGCCTGGGGGTAGATGGCCGGCCGCGGCACGGTGTTGTAGGTCCCGCCGTTGACGCAGGCGAAGAGGTTGCCGTAGCTCTCCTTGACATACTCGACCCGCAGGAGGACGGCGCCGGCCTCCCCGACCAGGAATTTCCCGGGCTCGAAGGCGATGGCCCCGAGGCCGAGCCTGGCCCCCGCGACGGTCCGGCAGACGCGACTGACGTACCTCTCGACCGGGAAAAGCCCCTGGTCTCTCGTGTAGCGCGGCCCGAAGCCCCCGCCGAAGTCGATGAACTCGAGGCGATGTCCGAGGTCCTCGAGCGCCCCGGCCTTGCGCACGATCTTGCCAGCGGCCTCGCAGGCGGCCGGAAAGTCCTCTCGGACCCAGCCCGAACCGAGGTGATGGTGCAGGCCGACCGGCTCGAAGCCGAGGGCCCGGGCTCGCTCGAAGACGGGCACGACCTTGCGCTCCTCGACGCCGAACTTGATTGGCGTCCCGTCGGACGAGCGGGCGCCGGCGGTGACGACCCGCGGGTTGAAGCCGCGGCCGACGCCCGGGTTCCAGCGGACCGAAACCCGGACCCTCCGCTTCGGGCAAACGCGGCGCCTGACCGCGGCCATGAGATCGAGCTGTTCGGCGGCGTCGATATTGACCGTCAGGCCGTCGAGGGCCAAGACCCGCTCGAGGTCGTCTCCGCTGACGCTCGTCCCCGTGTAGAGGATGCGCTCCGGCGGGAAGCCGGCGGCCAGGGCCGCGTCGACCTCGTTCGGCGAGACGGCGTCGATGCGGGCCCCACATCGACGGAGCACGCCGAGCAGGCCCGGATGGGGGTTGGCCTTCATGGCATAGCAGATCCAGTGCGCGACGGGCGCGCGGGCGGCTAGGAGCCCGTCCAGGAAGCGGTACCGGGTCCGGACGGCGTCCTTCCCGTATACGTAGAGCGGCGTCCCGAACCGCGCGGCCAAGTCGTCGGCCCTGAGGCCCGCGAGGATGAGCTTATTCCCCTTGACGGTGACGAAATCGTTCTCCCACCAGTTGTTCATGACTTGCCATCCTTGTCGTCCGCGCCGTCCTTCTTCAGGAAGAGGTCCATCTGGCCCGCGCGGATCTTGCGGACGATCTCCCGGAGCACGGGATACTTTTCGAGCAGGGCCTCCGGCACGTCGACCTTCTCGCCGGTGACCATGCTCTTGATCTGCAGGGCGTTGGCCATGGCCTGCCCCCGGTAGTGGTTGTTGGTGACGACGTAGACCTTGGAGCTCTTCGTGCCGAGGTCCCTGATGCGCTCGACCCAGCCCTCGAGCTCGTCCTTCGAGTAGAGGTAATCGTAGCGGTCGTCGCGGCCGGCGTCTTCGCGGAACCAATTCTCGGCGTTCCGGCCGTGGAGCCGGACGTAGGCGAAGTCCGGGTTGGTGCTGACGGCCGAGGGCGCGATCGAGTTCTTGAACAGCGGCTGGTCGATGTTGCAATGGGCCACGCCGTTCTCGCGAAGCAGGTCGTAGAAGGCCGGCCTGTCCCAGCTCGCGTGCCGGACCTCGAGGGCGAGGGGCCAGCCGGCGAACAGGCTGAACAGGCGGAGGAGATGGTCCTCGTTCGCGGGGGTGGCGGAAAACGACCAGGGGAACTGGAGGAGCAGAGCGGCCAGGCGGCCGCGGGCCCGCAGCAGCTCGACGCCGGCCTTGAACTCGTCGGCGTCCTTCTCGGAGAAGTCCCGCCGCTGGTGGGTGAAGAGCTGGTGGAGCTTGACGGCAAAAAGGAAATCGGGGAAGGCCTCGACCTTCCTGAGCCAAGAGAGGGCCAGAGCGGGCGGGGCGGGGCGATAGAAGGTGCTGTTGACCTCGACGAAGTTGATGTAGCCGGCGAGGAAGAGGAGCGGGTGGAACCCGCGGCCTCTCGAGGCGGGATAGACGACGCCCTCCCAATCCTCGTAGCTCCAGCCGGCCGTGCCGATATAATACTTCGCCATGGGAGGAGCCTATTGTATGAAAAAGCGGCGGCCGGAAACAACAGGAATCCGAAGGCCGGACGGGGCCTGTCCGCGGGCGTCCCCATTGACGGCGGCACCGGGCCGTCCTTATCCCCCGGCCCCGGGAACCTGTCCCGGTTCCCCCATCGCAAGGCAGATGGGCCCCCCCCAAACGGGGGCTCTCGGGCGGCCTCGGCGCCACCTGCGCCCGTTCCCCTCGATTGCCGGGGAGGCCTCGGGGCATGACCTCTCCTCCCGAAGATCATTCTTTGCCCTGGGACCGTCTGTTGAAATCCCGCCACCGAGGTCTTATCATGGGGGTCCGATGGCTCATCCGCTGCCGAGCGCCCGCGAACTCGCAGACGGCATCCGCGCCGCCCACGAGCGCATCAGGGCCGACATCGTCCGCACCACGGTCGAGTTCTCGCCGGCCCTGAGCGAGCGGACGGGCGCCCGGGTCTACCTCAAGTGGGAATGCGACCAGACGACCGGCTCGTTCAAGTTCCGCGGCGCTCTGAACAAGCTCCGCTCCCTCTCGGCTGCGGAGAAGGCCGCCGGCGTCGTCTCCGCCTCGACCGGGAATCACGGCCTGGCCCTCGCCCGCGCCGCGAAGCTCGAGGGGGTCGCGCTGAGGCTCTTCCTGCCGGAAACGGCGGCCGAGATCAAAAGGAAGAAGATCGAGGCGCTCGGGATCGACGTCGCCTATTTCGGCTCGGACTGCGGCCGGACCGAGGTCCACGCGCGTGGAGAGGCTGGGCGGAGCGGCCGGGTCTTCGTCTCGCCCTACAACGACTTGGACATCATCCGGGGCGCCGGCACGGCCGGGCTCGAGATTGCCGCGGACCTTCCGGAAGCCGAGGACATCCTTGTCCCCGTCGGCGGGGGAGGCCTCATCGCCGGCATCGCCGCCTTCCTCATGGCGGAAAGGCCGGGGGTGCGGACGATGGGCGTCGAGCCCGTCGCCTCGGCCTTTATGGCCGCCTCGGTCGCGGCCGGGCATCTCGTCGACATCGACGAGCAGGAGACGGCCGCGGACGCCGTGGCCGGCGGGATCGAGCCGGGCTCGGTCACCTTCCCCCTCTACCGAGAGCTCGTCGCCGGAACCCTCCTCGTCGGCGAACCGGCCATCGCCGCGGCCATGGCCCTCCTTCGCGAGCGCCACGGCCGGATGGTCGAGGGCGCCGGCGCGCTCCCCGCGGCGGGGCTGCTCTCGTCGCCCGAGGCGTTCCGGGGCCGCACCGTCCTCCTCCTGGCGAGCGGGCGGAACATCGCCCCCGACCGCTTCCGGGCCATCACGGGGCTCGCCTGAGGCTGTTGTCCCCGAGGCGGAACTCGCATATGATAAAAGGGGAATGGGGATGAGAAGGTCCATCGGGCTCGGCCTCGCGGTGCTGGCGACTTCCCTCCTCGCCTGCTTCGCCTGCAAGAAGGCGGCGCCTCCCCCGGCCGCCTCCCGCCCGGGCCTCTTCGTCATCGGCATCTTCCAATCGGTCGACTCGCCGACGGCCAACGAGGTCCGCAAGGGCATCCTCAAGGCCTTCGAGGAGGCCGGGCTTCGGGACGGCGAGAACGTCCTCGTCCGCATCCGCATCGCCAACCGCGACCTCTCCGAGGTCCAGAGGATCGCCCGGGATTACGTCGCGGACAGGGTCGACCTCATCATGCCCCTTTCGACCCAATGCCTTCAGGCGGTCCTCATCAGCGGCCCGAGCATGCCCATCGTCTTCGGAGCGGTGGCGACGCCGTTCCTCGTCGGCGCCGGCAGGTCGCCCGACGACCATCTGCCCCGCGTCACGGGCGTTGTTTCGACGGGGCCCGTCCGTCAATCGGTCGCCTTCATCCGCCTGGCCTTCCCCCGGGCCCGACGCCTGGGGAGCCTCTGGACGCCGTCTGAGGTCAACTCGGAATACTACATGGAACTGGCGCGCGAGGCGGCGGCCGAATACGGCTTCGAAATGACCGCCGTCCCCGTGTCCGACGCCCGGGCGATCCCCCAGGCGGCCCAGGTCCTGGTCAACCGCAAGGTCGACGTCCTCTTCCCGATCTCCGACAACACCATCAACGCGTCCTTCGAGGTCATCAGTCGGGTGGCCGAGGAGAGCCGCGTGCCGCTCGTCGGCGGGTTCCTCCGGGCCGCCGACCTCGGCGCGTGCGCCGCGGTCGGGTTTGATTTCTACGACCTGGGGTATCGGACGGGCCGGCTGGCCGTCCGGGTCAAGAACGGCGAGAGTCCGGCCCGGATTCCCATCCAGTCCATGACGGACGTCAAGGTCCGTCTCAACCCGGACGCCGCCGCCAGGCAGGGCTTGGTCTTCGCTAAAGACCTCCTCGGTCGTGCGGAGAAGATGTTGAACGCTTCTCCGCCGGGCGTGGGGCGCGCCGCCGCCGGCCTCGGCCCCAAGTGAACGCGGTCGTCGCGCGCCGTCACCGGGGAAATCTGAAAACACGCCGGCCCCCGGCCGCGGGCACGGCTCCCCTGATGCCCCGTGCCGTCAGCGCGATGCCGCGCCGGCAGGCCTCCTCGAGTCCGAGGCCGTCCGCCAGGAAGCCGAGGATGGCCGCGGAGAGATGGCAGCCCGTTCCGTGGACGTCCCGCCTCAGGCGCGGATGCCGGAAGACCCGGAACTCCCGGCCGTCATGGAGGACATCGACGGCCTCTCCCCGCAGGTGTCCCCCCTTGACCAGGCAGGGCACGCAGCCCACGCGCCAGATCCTCTCGGCGGCCTCCTTCATGGCCTCGAGCGTATCGACGCGGAGACCGGCCAGCGTCGAGGCCTCGCCCAGGTTCGGCGTGAGCAGGGAAGCCCTTCCCCGGAGGATCCGGAGAAAATCAGGCAGAGCCGCCCTCTCGAGAAGGCGGAGGCCGGAGCTGGATTCGAAAACGGGGTCGACGACACGGGGCAGCCCAGGATGAGCGGCCAGGATCGCGGCCACGGCGGTCAGGTTTTCCAGGCTGCCGACCATCCCGACCTTGAGCCCGGCGAAGCACCGGCCCCTTTCCAGGGCCCGGACCTGGCTCCGGACAAGCCAGGCCGGGAGGGGGAAGGCCGATTCGACGCGCGAGGCGTCCTGGGCCGTGACCGAGGTCAGGATGCCGTACCCTCGGAAGCCCAGCCGCTCGAAGACGCGGAGGTCGAGGCCGACGCCCGCCCCGCCCGAGGGGTCGTAACCGGCGATGGAGAGGAGGTTTTTCGGCATCGGTGCGCGTCCGGGGGAGATTCTACCATATTTCCCCCCGCGAGAGGCCACGCCGCCCGTCCCCCAGGGGAGACGCCCTCCGGGGCCATGCCGACAGTTGACAATCCGAGGCATATATATTATAGATTCTGGGCAAATCCGATATTGGAGGGGACAATGAGAAAACGACTCTTCGTGGGCCTGGCCGCCGTGCTGGCCCTGACGTCCGGGCTCCTGGCCAACGGCCTGAACCTGAACGGGTTCGGCGCCCGCGCCACGGCCATGGGCGGCGCCTTCGTCGGCTTGGCCGACGACTATACGGCCGTCTTCTGGAACCCGGCCGGCCTCGCCCTGATAAAAAAGGGTACTTTCGGGCTATCCGGCCACTTCCTCTTCCCGACGAGCGACTATACCCTGAGCACGTTCACCATGGAAACAAAATCCACGATGTACCCCTCGGGTATCCTCGGCTATTTCCAGCCGATCGGCGATAGGGTCGTCGTCGGGCTGGGGGCTTACACGATGTCGGGCCTGGGCGCGAACTGGAATAACACGGGGCTCGAGAACGTGCTGATCTACCCCTACCCGGCTTCGGCCTTCACCCCGCCCGTCGAAGCCTATACGTGGAAGAGCTTCATCGGCTCGATCGTGATCGCCCCGTCCTTCGCCGTCAGGATCACGGATCAGATCCTGTTCGGCGCGACCTTCAACATCAACTATGGTTTCTTCAGGGTCAACCAATGGGGCGAGTACCAGGTCATCCCGACTAAGCCGCCCGTGCTCGCCAACCTCGGCCAGCGGACGATGGACATCACGGGCTGGGGGTATGGAGCAACGTTCGGCCTCCTCGTCAAGCCGGCCGACTGGTTCAGCTTCGGCGCGACCTACCGGCTCCAGTCCAAGACGAAGCTGTCCGGGACCGTGGAGTTTTCGGAGCTCGGCACGGTCCTCGGCCTTCCCGAATCTTCCGACGCCAAGGCGAACGTCACCAGCCCCGCCTGGCTCGCCGGCGGCGTCGCCGTCAAGCCCCTGAAGGACCTGACGGTCACCTTCGACCTCCAGTGGACCAACTGGAAGAAGCTCAACTCCGTCGTCGTCTCGCTGCTGAACTCCTACTGGAACGAGGCGGGCGTCACCGAGGCCACCATGGACCTCCAGTGGGCGAACAAGATCCAGACCCGCGTCGGCGCCGAATACAAGATGGGCGACTTCGCCATCAGGGCCGGCTACTATTACGACCCCGCCCCGGCCCCGGACGCGACCATGAACATCCTCGTCCCGAGCTTCACCTATAACAGCATTGCCGCCGGCTTCGGCTACGCCACGGGCGGCCTGCATCTCGACCTCGGCGTCGAATACCTCATGGGCCAGAAGCGGACGATCACCGACGCGGAAGCCATGATGCCGGGGATCTATACGATGAAGATCCTGGTGCCGATCATCGGCATCAGCTACGCTTTCTAAGCGCGAGGCGACCGGAAACGACAGGGGAGGGCGCCGGCCCTCCCCTTTTTTTAGGTTCTTCTCCCGATTCCGGGAGAATCTCTCAGCCCGGCTTCGCTCAAGGCATTGCCTCTAGCTCCCCGGCCTCCCTGGGAACCAGTTCGCACGGTTCCCCCCGCTTCGCGGGTGCCCCTCTCCTCCAGCGACGGGGATCTTGGAAGCAACGCCCATCGCCGCCACGAGAGGAAATCCCGGAGATGGGAGATGGACCTTTTTTTATCCGGCCAGACCGGGACTCTCGACCCTCCCCGCGGGCTCCGCTATCTGCCGTGCGGCCCACGGTCCGAAGCCGGAGTTGAGGGGCCTGCTCCCCTGTGCTAGAATCCCGGCGATGGGACAGTCGGCCAGGCTTCATGTCGTCGTCTCCGGGCGCGTCCAGGGGGTCGCCTACCGCTATTTTGCCGAGAAGCGGGCGGCCTCGCTCGGCCTCCGCGGCTGGGTCCGCAACCTCTTCGACGGCCGGGTCGAGGTCCTGGCGGAAGGGGAACGGCCGGCCCTCGAGTCGTTCCTGGCGGAGTTGCGCGAAGGCCCGCGGCTGGCCGTGGTCGAGGACGTCGAAGTCCGCTGGGAGGACGCCTCGGGCGAGTTCGCGGGGTTCACTGTCCGCTTTTCCGGCCACTGAGGGGGAGGGCCCGGCGGTCAGCGGGCGCGGGACTTCCGGCGGCATTCCTCGGAGCAGAAGAACCGTTCCTGTCCGTCGCGGACCTCGCGGATCGCCTCTTCCCTGGGAATGTACGTGTTGCAGACCTCGTCCTTGACCATCACGCCCTGGACCTGACGGGGCGGCGGAGGCGGGTCCCGCCGCGGTCGCGTTAGGGCCCGGTAGAAGCGGTAAATGGCGTAGGCGAGATAGACGAGGACCGCATAGAAAATGAGCCGGATGAGGCCGCCGAGCATGTTCCGACTCTAGTCCATCTGGCCCGGACTGTCAACGCCGGGCCGCCTCGCCCGCCGTCCGGCTTGATTCGGGGAGGAGGGAAACGTAAGATGGGGTCGATGGACGCGAGAGCCGCGGACGCCTTCCTTATGGCCGATGAGGCCGCCGTCCGGCGGCGCGTCCGGGACCATTTCCGGGACGGGCCGGGCCCGGACAGGACCGCGGCGAGCGGCGCCGCCGACCCCCTGCGGGTGTTGCGGGACCTCGGCTTCGCTTCGCTGGCCGCCGCGGGACCCGTCGCCGCGGCGCTCGTCGTCGAGGAGGTCTCGCGCCTCTCCCCGGGGCTCGGCCGGGCCCTCGTCGCCGCCGCGGCAGGGCCGGGGAGTCCCCCGGGGGCCGACCTCGCCGCGGCGGAAACGGCCTGGTCGCTGGGGGCCGCGGCCGCCGCCTGCGAGGCCTGCCTGGAGGGCGTCCGGAAGGCCGGGCTTTTCGAGAGCACGCTCATGGGCCACCAGCGGGTCCAGGTGGCGCTCGCCGAGCTCGTGGCGGACCTCGAGTCGGCCCGGCTCCGGGCCTTCCGTGCCTTCCGCCTCATCGGGCGTGGAGAGACGGGCCGGGGAGAAGGCGAGCTCGGGCGCGCCTCGGCTCTGGCCGCGCGGACCCGCGAAGCGGCCGAGGCCCTGGCCGCGGCCCTGCCGGGGACGCCGGGGGGAACCGAAGACGAAAGGAGCCGAAAATGAAACTCGAAACTCTTTACCGGAAGGCCGTCTCCGTCGGCATCGCCCGCGACCTGCGCGGGCCGGAGGAGATCCGCCGGATCCTGGCCGACGAGGAGGCGAAGTTCCGCAAGCTCGATGCCGGCGAGGCGGCGGACTTCGACCATGACCGCCTCTTCAACCCCTTCTCCGATACGCGGGTCCTGGCCGGTGCGCCCGAGACCGAAGTCGGGCGGGTCATCGTCGGCGTCGACATGGAGGCCCCCGAGGTCCTTCTCGCCCACGTCCTCAACCGGGACCTTGGGCGGGGGATCGACCTCGTCATCGCCCACCATCCCGAGGGTTCCGCTCTGGCCCGCCTGTACGACGTCATGAAGCTCCAGTCGGACCTCCTGGCCGCCTGCGGCGTCAACGTCTCCGTGGCCGAGCAGCTCCTGGACAAGCGGATGGGCGAGGTCGAGCGCCGGCTCCTGCCCGTCAACCATAACCGGGCGGTCGACGCAGCCCGGCTCCTCGGCCTGCCGATGATGTGCGTTCACACGCCGGCCGACAACTGCGTCACCGCCTACCTCACCGGGCTCTTCGCCGGGGAGAAGCCGCGCACGCTCAAGGACCTCGTCGCCCTGCTCAAGGCCATACCGGAGTACCGCAAGGCCGTCGGCCTCTCGGCCGGGCCGAAGATCGTCAGCGGCTCCGAGAGCGCCCGCTGCGGCCGGGTATTCGTCGACATGACGGGAGGCACCGAGGGCCCGAAAACGATCTTCGAGCAGCATGCCGTCGCCGGAATCAGCACCATCGTCGCCATGCACGTCGGCGAGGAGGCCCTGGATAACGCCAAGAAGGCGAACCTCAACGTCGTCATCGCCGGCCACGTCTCGAGCGACACGCTCGGGCTGAACCTCCTCTTCGACGAGGTCGAGACCGAGGGCCGCCTGGACTTCGTCTGCACCTCGGGTTTCGAGAGGATCAGGAAAGAGGACCGCTGAGGCCGCGGCTCAGAGCGAGTCGTAATGGCCGTGGGCGAAGAGGGTCATGGCCCAGCGGGCGAAGGCTCTGGCCTCGGCCAGGTCGTGCTCGTCGGGATGGGTCGCGGCCGAGGCGGCCATGTCCGCCCAGGCCTCGTGCTCCGGGGACTTCATCAGGACCTCGAGGGCGTTCATCGACACCTTGCCGCGGCAGGAGAACGTGCCGACGACCTTGGCCTTGGCCAGGAGCACGGTGGCATACTCCAGGGCCTCCCGGGAGATGCTGCTGCCCGTGACCGCGCCGTGGGTCGAGAAGAGGGCCACCTTCTTGCCCTCCGGGATCTTCTTGAGGAAGACCTCCACCTCGTAGGGGATGCTGTGGGTCTGGACCGGGAAGCCCACGAAGACATGGGCATACGGCGCGAGGTCCTCGACCTCGTCCATGGGCTTGAGGACCTTGTCCCCCTTGATCTCGTCGTAAACCGCCTCGGCGACGAGCTTGGTGTTCCCTGTCCGGCTGAAGTAGGTCACGAGGGTCCTGGGCATGGCGCGCGTCCTTTCCCGGGTCACGATCCGAGGGGGATATTCTGCCAGAAAACCGGCCGGAATGCCACTCAGGGCGCCGCCGGCAGCTCGACCGTCACCGTCGTGCCGGATCCGGGCCGGCTGTCGACCCGGATCGTGCCGCCGTGCTCCTCGATGATCTTCTTGGCGATCGGCAGGCCCAGGCCCGTCCCGGAGTCCTTGGTCGAAAAATAGGGGTCGAAGACCCGCTCGAGGGTCTCGCGGCTCATGCCCGAGCCCGTGTCCCGGATGGCGACGCACAAGTTCGCCCCCTCGCGGCCGATGGCGACGGCCAGCTCGCCCTTGCCGCTGATGGCCTCGACGGCGTTGGCGACGATGTTCCGGAAGGCCGTCCTGAGTTGGGCCGCGTCCCCCAGGGCCCGGAAGTCGCGGCCGGCGGCGGCGACCTTGAACCGGATGCGCTCCGACAGGAGCTTGCGGTAGGGCCGCAGGGTCTCTTCGAGGACCTCGGCCAGGTCCAGGGGCTCGAGGCGGGGCGCCGTGTCCCGCGAGATCTCCATGAACTCCTGGGCGATCCGCCGCAGGTGCTCGACCTCGCCGATGATGTAGGACATGGACTCGCGGAGGGTCCGGTCGAGGTCCCCCCTCTTGTCCTCGTGGACCTTGAGGACGTGCTCGGCCGAGAGCTGGATGGGCGTCAGCGGGTTCTTGATCTCGTGGGCGACCTTGCGGGCCATCTCCGTCCAGGCGACCTTCTTGCTCATCTCGGCCAGCTCCTGCTCGTGGGCCTTGAGGTTCTGGACCATCGTGTTGAAGCCGTCGATGAGGGTCATCATCTCGTCCCGCGAGCGATGGTCGATGCGGACCTCGAGGTTGCCCAGGCCGACCTCGCGCGTGCCGGCCAGGAGCTTGCGGACCGGGACAATGACGATGGTCCGGATGCCGCGCGAGAAGGCCACGACCATGAGGGTGAAGAAGGCGGCGAGGAGGATGAGGAACTCTACGATCTCGCGCGTCGCCCGGGCGACCTCCTGCTGCTCGAAGGGGAAGGGCAGGGAGATGAAGAGGGTCGAGTTCTCGAAGCCGTAAGGCACGGTCAGGGTCTGGAAGGAATACCCGCCGATCGACGTCCGCTGGGTGAAGAACGGCTTCTTTGCGTAGATGAGGGTCTCGTAGGCCTCGCCGTCGAGGAGGTCAGGGAGCAGGCCGGTGTCGAAGAACTCCAGCCGGCTCGAGGCGACGAGAAGGGCGTCCCGGTAGAGGTTGACGTCGTTCGACAGGGTCGAGCTGATCCAGAGGGCCAGGTCGGCCGTCGGGGCCAGGTACGGCGAGATGTTCTTGTCCCGGACGATGAGGAAGGCCTCGAGGAGGCTCTGCGCGTAGCTGGCGTGGATGGCCGCGTCCTCGACGAACCGCTCGGCGAAGACGCGGTCGAAGAGGCGCCGGGTGAAGACCGTGTACATGAGGAGCGGGACCAGGGCCACGGCCAGGAAGGAGGCATAGACGCGGTTGGAGAAGGAGGAGAACGGCCGCGAGAGCCGGGCGCGGCCGGCGGCCACGGTGAAGACGATGAGGAGGACGGCGGCCACGGCCAGGTCGAAGAAGAACAGCCGGAGGAAGTCGACGGCCAGGGCGTCGGGCTTCTTCCGCGGCGTGAAGAGGAGGTAGATCCGGTCCTGCGTCCGGAAGTAGAAGGCGTCGTAGCTCGTTCCCTTGTCCCGGAAGCGCGACCAGAAGGGCGGGCCCGGGGCCGCGAGCCGGGCCATGTCCGCGGCGGCGATGCCCGAGGTCAGCTTCTGCGGGTTGAAGAGCGGATGGCCCTCGAGGTCGTGGACGGCGCAGCCGAAGTCGAACTCGTTCAGCGAAGGCATGGGGTCGGTCCGGAGGACCTCGAAGTAGGGATTCGCAGAGTAGAGGAAGGGGAGCATCTCCGGGTCGAGCGAGACGTAGAGGATGAGCCGGCCGAGGTAATGCGTCTCGTCGCTCCAGTCCTTGTAGCCGATAAGGAAGTCCCTCTCCTTGCCGATGAAGCTCAGGGACTGGCGGACGACGGTCCACGTCACCGAGCGCTCGAGCTGGGGCGGCCGGATATAGTATTTCGGCACGTTCAGGGAGAACCAGCTGAGGCTGTTGCCCTCGGCGTCCCGGAGGTCGAGGCTCGAGTACCAGTTGGACTTGGCGACGGGGGTCCTCTGCCACAGGGCGTGGGCGAAGCCCTGGTCGGCCGGGTTCTTGAAGTACGCCGTCACTGCCCGGGCGTTGCGGTCGAGGTCGGCGAAGGACTGCTCCATGAGAAAATCGCCCCAGGCCTCCTGGTCGAGGATGGTCCGCCGGAGGGTCGTTTCCATGAGCGTTCTCGTCCGCAGCGCCGTCAGTCCGTCGAGGGCGAGGGACGTCCACAGGGCCGCCAGGACGAGCCCGAGCACGGCGGCTTCCCGGCGCCGGGCGAACCCGGGCCAGACAGCCAGGCCATAGACCCACGCGAGGAGCGCCAAGTGCGGCAGGAGGAGGCGCGGGCCCTCAGCGCGCCCGGCGAGGACCAGGAGGACGCCGGCCGTGCCGAGCGCGAGAAGTCCCGAGGCCAGCCGGCCCGGACCCCTCAGGGCCGCCGCCTTGAGGGCCAGGAAGGCGAGGAGCAGGAACGCCGCCAGGCCGAGGAGGAGGCTGATCTGGAGGGCGAGGAAAGGCGTCCGGATCGTCCACCTAACGAGAGAGAGGTTGGAGTTGAAGACGAGGCGCTCGAGGACCCGCAGGAAGCCGAGGAGCCCTGCGGCGGCGAGGGCCCCGGCCAGGACCTGAAGGAGGGGGCCGAGGACGCGGCCCGCCGTCCGCCCGGGGGCGCGGAGGAGAGGTTTCGCGTAAACGACCAGGCACGCCGCGATCGAGAAGACGAGGAGGGCGGTGAAGAAGATGTCGGCCGGCGAGCGGGTCAGCCCGCCCGGCGAGCGGAAGCCGGCCACGGACGGCGAGAAGACCGCCAGGGACTGCACCCGCTCGAGCCGCGAGAGGGGGGAGGCGATGAAGCGCAGGCCGGCCGAGAGGAGGACGATGAGGACGCCCGGCAGGAGCCGGCGCTCGCGGAGGAGAGCCTTTGACGTCCAGAGATAGAAGAGGCCGAGGAGCCCGCCGGCGGAGAGGAGGAGAAGGATGACGAGCCAGAGCGTTTCGCGGACCTCCGTCAGCCGGGCCGTCAGCGAGGCCGAGGACAGGGTCACGGTGGCCATGATCCGTCCGGCGCCGCTCCTGAGCGGGAAGAAGAGCGTCTGGATATCGTTCTCCCGGCGGGGCTGGCCGGCGAACTCATCCTTGTGGCGTGCGAACAGCGTCTCGAAGCCCGAGAGGTCCTGGCCGTAGTCCCAGTAATCGATGTCGGACCTGGCCGGCAGCGCCGGCCGCAGCGCGTGCTCCTCGAGAACGTAGGAGGATTGGAACTGCGGGATGAAGGCAAGACGCAGAAAATGGCTGAGGAGGCCGCCGTCGGCGCCGTGAGGGACGACGGCGACGAGGTAGACTGACGATTTGTTCCGGACGACGAACGGCGCGGAAGATGCCTTGAGCGTCTTGAAGCTCGCCGGCGGGATGAGGTCGATGAGGCTGAGGACGTTGCCGTACCAGACGATGGGATTGCCGTCCCCGGTCGTCAGCGCGACTCCCTCGCGGGCGGTGTCGAGCCCCCCGCCCTTGAAAAGCGCGAAATAAGTCTCTGGGTCGGCCGGAAGAGGGGCCGAGTCGAAGCGCTTTTCCCTGGCCTCGAGCCGGGCCATGAGCTTGGCGAATCCCTCCCGGACCTCCCCTGCCCGGACCTTGAGGGAGGCCAGGCTCTTGCGGTCGTAATCCCCGGCCAGGAACCGGGGCAGGGCCAGCGAGAGGAGGAAGACGGCCAGGGCGGCAGCCACGGCGGCCACGCCGGCGACCAGAACGGCCCGTCGGCCCCGGCGCGGGCGGCCGGCCATCAGAGCCTCTCCCCCCGGATCTCGACGACCTTGAGGATGCGCCCGCCGCCGGGCGGCTCCGGGCTCAGGTAGAAAAAGACGCGGACCGGGGTGGTCCGGCCCGTTCTTTCGCTCCGGAACGACCAGCGCGCCCGCAGGATGCCGCCGGGCCGGCCGGGAAGGGTGGCGAGACCGGGGGTCACGAAGAACTCGGTCGTCTTGAACGTGGCGAAGACCCGGCGGAAGACGAGATAGGCCTGGTCCGGGGAAAGGACGTCGGCCAGGGACAGGGGGTCCGGCAGCGACACGGGGATGTCGCCCCGGGACGTCAGTAGCTCGGCCAGGGCGTCCGCGGAATTCTGGAGGAAGGCCTTCTCGATGGGCGGCGTCGCCGGCACGGGAAGGGCGAGGAAAAAGGTCAGGACGAAGGCGTTGAGGATGGCCACGGGACTGCCCTCATCTTAGCACAGCGGTTCGAGGCCGGGCAAGAGAGGCGTCCGCGGCCGGAGGCGGAGAAGGATCCCCCCGGGCGCGCCGCCGGGGGAGGGAGCAGGTCAGGCCTGCTCTTTCTTCTCCGTGGTTTCCTGTTCGAGCTTTTTGGTCCTCTGGGCGTCCTTGATGCTGCTGATCCCGGCGATCAGGCCGATCAACCCGCCGAAGAACAGGACCGGGGGAATGAACCCCAGGACGAGGTGGACGAACGCGTGGCGGAATGTCGCCGAAACGATGATCAAGGCCAGACCGCCGGCCATGGCGACGAGGCCGCCGAGCACCGCGATGTACTTACCCATGCTTGGACCTCCGACAATAAAAATCACCCGGAATTATAGCAAAAGTCAAGGCGCGGGCGCAACGCCCTTTTTCGATGGGTTTGCGCCGCTGGATTCCTGGTGGCCGCTTCAGCTAGAATGGGGCCGGGATCTGCGGTATCCGAAAGGAGCGAAGGAGGCAAGCCATGAGATCGAGGGCACGAAGGAACATTCTCGCCGCCGCGTTGACGCTCTGCCTGGGCGCCGCGGTTTTCGCCGGGGAGCGGCCGAATGGCGATTTCGTCATTGGCGGACTCCGGGTGAAGCCGGGAGAGTCCGGCGCCGGCTTCCTCGCCGTGCCGGGGAAGGACGGCATCGGGACCCGCATCCCGGTCACGGTCATCAACGGGGCCAAGCCCGGCAAGGTCCTGGCCCTGGTCGCCGGGCTCCATCCCGTCGAGTACGCGCCCATCCTGGCCCTCTACCGGCTGAAGGGCTCGCTCGACCCCAAAACGGTCAGCGGCACGGTCGTCATGGTCCACATCGCCAATGTGCCCGGCTTCCAGCGTCGCTCGATCTATTATGTGCCCTCCGACTGGAAGAACCTCAACCGGGTCTTCCCGGGCGACCCCAAGGGGACCCTGAGCCAGCGGATGGCCGCCGTCATCACCGAGGAGGTCGTCAAGAGGGCCGACGTCCTCCTCGACATGCATTGCGGCGACGGCAACGAGGCCCTCATTCCCTACACCTACTGGATGATCAGCGGCAACACCGCGTTCGACGAATCGACGCGCCGGCTGGCCCTGGCCTTCGGCATCCCCTACATCATTATCGACGAAACACGCGGCCATGACCTGGCCAATTCGAAGTACCTGGGGAACACGGCCATCCTCATGGGGAAACCCGCCATCACCACGGAGGCCGGGAACCTCGGCCGCACCGACGAGGAGTCCGTGTCCCGGAACGTCCGGGGAGTCCTGAGCGTCATGCGCTTCTTTGGCATGATCCCCGGCGCGCCGGAGCCGGCCGCAGACCCGGTCTGGATCGACAAGTACGAGGTCGTCAATTCCAACTGGGACGGCCTCTTCTATCCCCGGCTCGAGATGGGCTACTACGTCAAGGCCGGCCAGGTCGTGGGCACGGTCACCGACTATTTCGGCGAGGCCAAGGAGGAGGTCAAGGCCCCCTTCACCGGGATCCTCCTCTACGTCATCCACACGCCGCCGTGCAACGCCGGAGAGCCCCTCTTCGAGGTCGGCCGGGTCAAGGAGGGCCCGCCGGCCCGATGAGGCTCCGGGCCGCCATCTTCGACCTCGACGGCACGGTCGTCGAGAATGCCTACGACTGGGCGGCGATCCGGCGGGAGATCGGCGACGGCGGCCTGTCCATCCTGTCCTACCTCAACGGCCTCGAGGAGCCCGAGCGCTCGCGGAAATGGGCCATCCTCGAGCGCCACGAGGCCGAGCAGACGGCCCGCTCCGTCCTCCGCGAGGGGATGCGCGAGCTTCTCGACTTCCTGAAGGCGAAGGGGGTGAGGACGGCCCTCGTCACCAACAATTCCCGGCCGAACACCGCCTACATCCTGGGCAAATTCGGGCTCGCCTTCGACCGCGTCACGACCCGCGAGAGCGGGCTGTGGAAGCCGTCGGGGGCGCCCTTCCGCGACGTCCTGGAGGCCTTCGGCGCGAGGGCCGAAGAGGCCTGCGTCATCGGGGACACGCGGTTCGACGTCCTGGCCGCCGAGGACGCCGGCATTGGGCTCGTTTTTCTCCTCTTTGACGACCCCTTTTGCTTCGCCGGCCTCCCGGTCGAAGTCTTCCCCGGCCTTGTCCCTCTCCAGCGGCGCCTCGAAAGCCTCGTCTAGCGCGACGAGCCAGAGCCGATCACCCGGCGGGGAAGCGGAATAAGCCATCCTCATCCCCCGGCCCCCGGGAACCTGTCCCGCGATGACAGCACGATTCCGACCGCTTAAGCCCACAGACTCATTCCATATTTCTTCCGGAAGTGCGGCTCCGAGTCGCTCCGCTGCGCTTCTGATGGTCGCTCCTGAGAATCCGCCCCCCGCCGGTCCCCCTCCAAACGGGGGCCTTCGGACGCCTTATTCCACTTCCCCTTAGGCTTGCATTCAGTCGGCTCTCATTTCCAGCCCGAAGGCCTGAAACGATTTCCGGCCGGCGATGGTATTAAGTGATGAAGCGCAGGGGCCGAGAGCGTTCCAAGGAGGCGAACGTGACTCATTCGAAAGCCAGGGGAGTCGGGCTCCTCAGTTGCCTGATCGTCCTCGGGACCTTGGCGCCGCGGCTGCGGGCCGACGGACTCATCGTCCCGAACCCCCGGCCCGGGGAATCCATTCCGCCGCCGCTCTCGGTCAAGTTCCACCGCGTCACCGTGGAGGTGACGGACCAGGTCGCCCGGACGTCGGTCGACCAGGTCTTCGTCAACAACTTCGACCGGGACATCGAGGGGATTTACATCTTCCCCGTCCCGGAGGGCGCTTCGGTCGGCGACTTCGCCCTGTTCGTCGGCGGCCAAAGGGTCGCGGGCGAGGTCCTCGACAGCGCTCAAGCCCGCCGCGTCTACGAGGACATCGTGCGCCGCCTGCGCGACCCGGGCCTGCTCGAGTACGTCGGCCGCAACGCCTTCCGGGCCCGCGTCTATCCCATCCCGGCCCGCGGCGAGAAACGGGTCCAGATCTCCTATACGGAGGTTCTGAAGTCCGACGGCGGCCTCGTCAAGTATCTCTACCCTCTCAACACGGAGCGGTTCTCGCGCGACCTGCTGCTTTCGGTCAGCCTGACCGCCCACATCGCGAGCCAGGCGCCGATCCTGAACGTCTATTCGCCGTCGCACCGCGTCTCCGTGAGGCGGATGAACGACCACACGGCCACGGCCGGCTACGAGGAGTCGAACGTCAGGCCCGACCGGGACTTCGTCCTCTATTATTCTCTCTCACGGGATGACGTCGGCCTCTCGTTCCTGAATTGCCCGGAGGGCGACGGCGGCTATTTCCTGCTCCTGGCTTCGCCGCGCTACGCCGCCGAGCGGGAGCGGGTCATGGCCAAGGACGTCGTCCTCGTCCTCGACAGCTCGGGCAGCATGGCCGGGACCAAGATCCAGCAGGTCAAGGGGGCGGCCGAGCACATCGTCCGCCACCTGGGCCGGGACGACCGCTTTTCGCTCATCGATTTCGACGACCAGGTCAGCCCGTTCTCGGACGCGCTCGTCCCGGCGACCGCCGCCGAGGTCGAAAAGAGCGTCCGCTTCATCTACGGCGTCAAGGACGCGGGCGGCACGAACATCAATGACGCGCTGGTCAAGGCCATGGGCCTCGTGCCAGCGGGCGACCGTCCGGCCTATGTCCTCTTCCTGACCGACGGTCAGCCGACCGTCGGGACGACCGAGACGGCCGAGATCCTGAAGAACGTCGCGCGGGCGAACAAAGCCCGGGCCCGGCTCGCCGTCTTCGGCGTCGGCAATGACGTCAACACCGAGCTTCTCGACCTTCTCTCGAACGATCATCGCGGCACTTCGGTCTATGTCGGCGAGGACGAGCCCATCGAGGCCGCTATCTCCGGATTTTACGAGAGGATCTCATCGCCGCTCCTGGCCGGGACCGCGCTCGGCTTCGAGGGCATCGAGACGAGCTCCGTCTACCCGCAGGCCCTGCCGGACCTGTTCAAGGGGTCGCAGGTCGCCGTGGTCGGCCGCTACAAGGGCGCCGGCCCGGTGACCGTCGTCCTGACGGGCAAGGTCGGCCGGGCGGAGAAGAGGTTCGTCCTCGAGTCCCTCCGGCTCGCCGGCGAGGGGTCGTCGAGCTTCCTGCCGCGGCTCTGGGCGACCCGGCGCATCGGCTCTCTCCTCGGGGAGATCAGGCTGCGCGGCCCGAACGCCGAGCTCGTCGACGAGGTCACGCGGCTCGGGCTCAGGTATGGCATCGTCACGCCCTACACCTCGTTCCTTGTCACAGAAAAGGAGAGGCTCGCGACACCGGCCGCGGCGCCCGAGGCCCGCGACGCCATGTCCGCACGCCAGGTGTCCGGCGGGGGCGCGGTCAGGGCGGCCAAGATCGGCCTGGCGTTTTTGTCCGCCCCCGCCGCCGCGACGGCCGTCTCGACGCAGATCCTCTACAAGGACGGCAAGACCTTCTATCTCAGGGACGGCGCCTGGGTCGACAGCGAGCACCGGGAGGGACTCCCGGTCCGGGAGGTCCGCTTCGATTCCGACGAATATTACCGGCTGGTCACGGAGGCGCCGGCCCTGGCGAGGTATCTCTCGGCCGCAAGGACGATCACCGTCGTCTATAAGCAGACGATTTACAAGATCGTCGAATAGTCCTCCTCAAGAAGCCCCCTCCCCCTTCTTCCGGCTCGGAAGGGGGAGGGGGACGTCCGGCCTCGCCGCGGCGCGCTTGATTTCCCTCGGACGATTCGTCACAATGGAGCGGATTTTTGCATGTTCGAGAGCAACGAGATGGCCCGAGAGAAGCTGCTTCTTGTCCCCGGCCCGAGCCCGGTCCTGCCGCGGATCCTGGAGGCGCTGGCCCGGCCCACGGTTTCGCACGTCGGGCCGGAGATGGTCCGCGAGCTCGGCGGCGCCTGCGAGAACCTGAAGAAGATCGTCTTTTCCGAAAAGGGCGAGCCGTTCATCATCGCCGGGGCCGGCACGCTGTCGATGGAGATGGCCCTGCTCAACGTCGTCGGCCCGGACGACCGCGTCCTTGTCTTATCCCAAGGCTATTTCGGGAAGCGGATGGCCGAGATCTGCCGTGCCTTCGGGCTCCGCCACGACGTCCTCGAGAGCGAATGGGGGAAGGCTGTCCTGCCGGAAGAGCTGGCCGCCCGGCTCTCCGAGCGGCCCTATCAGGTCGTGGCATGCACGCACGTCGACACCTCGACGGGGGCCTGCGGGCCGGTCGAGGCCTACGCCCGCGCCGTCAAGAAAGCCGGTGCGCTCTTCGTCGTCGACGGCGTCTGCGCCACGGGCGGCATCGCCGAGCGCATGGACGACTGGACGATCGATATCGTCCTCACTGCCGCCCAGAAGTGCCTGGGCACGCCGCCCGGCCTCTCCGTCCTCGTCCTCTCGGAGCGGGCCGTGGAGAAGCGCCGGAGCCTGGCCTCCGTCGCCGCCTACTACTCCGACCTCTTGCGCTGGCTGCCGGTCATGCACGACCCGGCGAAGTACTTCTCGACGCCCTGCGTCAACGAGGTCCGGGCCTTCTACGAGGCGACGCGCGTCATCATGGAGGAGGGAGCGGAGGCGAGGTTCGCCCGCCACGACCTCTTCGCCCGGGCCATGCGGGCCGGCCTCGCCGCGCTCGGCTTCGGCTTTTTCACCGACCAGAGATTCCTGGCCTCGACCCTTTCCGTCGTGGCCTATCCCGAGGGCGTCGACGACAAGGCCTTCCGTTCGACCCTTTATGAGAACGGCGTCGTCGTGGCCGGGGGCCTGGCCCAGACGGCGGGCCGGGTCTTCCGCATGGGGCACATGGGCAACCTGACGGCGGAGCAGGTCCTCCTCGCCCTCGACGCCGTCGAAACGTCCCTCAAGACGCTCGGCCGGGCCGTCGCGCTCGGCGCCGGCGCCCGGGCCGCCCGCGGGGTCCTGGGGCCATGACCGTAGGAGGCGCGCGCCGATGAAGAGCAAGGTCTATCTCATCCCCGCCGCGGCCGACGAGCCGGCTGAGGCCCTGGCCGTCAAGACGCGCCAGGTCTTCCTCGCCGCCGGCTTCCTAGACAGGCTCGACAAGGACGACTTCACCGCCCTCAAGATCCATTTCGGCGAGGTCCGGAACACGGGCCACGTCCGGCCGCAGTGGCTGACCGGCATCGCCTGGGAGCTCCGGCAGAGGACGGCCCACGCCTTCCTCACAGACAGCAATACGCTCTACGTCGGGCACCGGTCGAACTCCGTTGACCACATCCGCCTGGCCTGGTCGCACGGCTTCGCCCCGCCGGTCCTCGACCTCCCGGTCGTCATCGCCGATGGCCTCATCGGCCACGATAAATACGAAGCGAGGAGCGCCGGGGCCCGCACCTCCACCTCGAAGATCGCCTCGGCCATCCTCGACTCCGACGCCCTGGTCTGCCTGACCCACGTCACCGGGCACGTCCAGACGGGGATGGGGGCGGCCCTGAAGAACATAGGCATGGGCTGCGCCTCGCGGGCCGGGAAGCTCGACCAGCACTCCTCGGTCCACCCCCGCGTCAACCCCAAGCAGTGCCGCAACTGCGGCATCTGCGCCGACTTCTGCCCGGCCGACGCCATCGTCCAGGCCGAGGGCCACGTCACGATCGACCCTGAGAAATGCATCGGCTGCGGCGAGTGCCTCGTCGTCTGCAAGCCGGGCGCCGTCAAGATGAAGTGGGACGAGGACTCGCGCCGGCTCCAGGAGATGATGGCGGAGTACGCCCTGCGCGTCTTCCGCCACTTCAGGGGCAAGGCCGTCTTCCTCAACTTCCTGACCAGGATCACCAAGGACTGCGACTGCATGGCCAAGGACGACCCGCGCATCGTCGAGGACATCGGCATCCTGGCCTCGCTCGACCCCGTCGCCGCCGACCAGGCCACGGCCGACCTCGTTGTCCAGCACGGCGGCGGCAAGGACCCTTTCCGCAAGGGCTACGACATCGACTGGTCGGTCCAGCTCAGGCACGGCGAGAAGATCGGGCTCGGTTCGACGCGATATGAACTCGTCGGCATCGGCTGAGGCGGGAACGATCCTCCCTCCGGTCATGTTCCAGCCGGCGCATTGAGAAAAATTCCCCCCTCCGGCGTCTTTCTGCAAAAAGGAAAGATGATGCTCAACGGAACCACCCAGTTCGCGGTCGGATGGGGGACGCTCTCGCTGATCAATGCCGGCCTGGCGCAAGGCAAGGGACGAAGCGGCCTGCTGTGGGCACTGGTGTCGCTTCTGCTCGGGCCGGCGGCGACCTTGATCATCGTTCTCCTGCCCGAAGTCCGGGCCAGCCGGGGCTGATCGTCCCGGCGCGCCGCCGGCGTCACGTCTGTCGGCGCAGCCGCGGGAAGAAGACCCAGATCGCGGCCGCGGCCAGGAGCATGACCATCTCGCTGATGGTGACGGCCGCAGGTTCCCCCAGCCGCTGGGCCGTGGCGCCGATGACCAGCGCTGCGATGGGCATCGTCCCGAAGAAAACGAACGTGTAGACGCCCATGACCCGGCCGCGGAGATGATCGGGGGAGAACGTCTGGACGAGGGCGTTGCAGAGGTTGAGGATGAAGATCTGGGCCACGCCCGCGCCGAAGAGGAGGACGAGCGACAGCGGCGTCCAGCGGACGAAGGCGAAGACGAGGACGAGGGACGGCATGACCAGCGTGCCCATGGTCAGGAGCTTGCCCCGGAAGCGGAACCGGCCGAGGCTGGCGATGATGAGCGCCCCGACCATGGCCCCCAGCCCTCTCGACGCCTGGAGAAAGCCGTTGGTCTTGGCGTCGCCGCCCAGGACCTTCACCGCCCAGGCGGGGAAGAGCGTCGCGTAGCTGAGGCCGAAGAGGCTGACGAAGGCGATGAGGGTGATGATCGTCCGGACCATGGAGTGGCCCAGGACGTACTTGACGCCCTCCTTGAGGTCGGCGACGGCCGAGGTCTTTTCGGGTTTGGGCACGAACGGCTTGAGCTTCATGAAGGCCAGGGCGGCGATGACGGCCAGGAACGAAACGCCGTTGATGACGAAGCACCAGGCCGGTCCCAGGATGGCGTAGACGAGGCCCGCGACGGCCGGCCCCACGGCCATGGCCATGTTGAACATGGCCCCGTTCAGGGCAATGGCGTTGGTCATGTCCGGGAGGTCGACCATCTCCAATACGAAAGCCTGGCGCGCCGGGGCCTCGAAGGCGTTGGCCGAGCCGAGGAGGAGGGCCATGACGAGGATATGCCAGGGCTGGACGAGATGGAGAAAGGTCAGGGCCGCCAGGATGAAGGCCAGGACCATCATCGACGTCTGGGTGACGATGATGACCGTCCGCCGGGGCACGCGGTCGGCGATGACTCCGGCATAGAGCATGAAGAACCACGTCGGGATCCCGGCGGCGAATCCGACAAGGCCGAGATAGGCCGGGGACTTGGTCAGCTGGTAGACGAGGAAGCCCAGGGCCGTGCTCTGCATCCAGGTCCCGAAGAGGGAGAACATCTGGCTCCAGAACCAGAGGCGGTAATTCCGATACTTCAGGGCGGTGAAGGCCTGCTTCCAGCTCATGCTCCGGCGAACGCCGGCCAGCCGGCGGACGAGCGGCCGGCGAGGCAATCCGGTCGGCGAGCGGACGGGGAGGGGGGTCATCTCGCGTCCACGGCGTTAGCGCCCGCCCTCCGGCAGGACCTCCTCGTCCTCCGGCCGGGCGCGACGACGGCGCGGGCCAGGCTGTAACCGAAGGCGAAGCCGCCTCGGGCCGGATGGAAAAGCTCGCGGAGGGCCGAGCCGTCGCCGGCCCTGATCTCCGGGCAATCTTTGAGTTTGCGGATGATCATGGGGGAAGACCATCGGGGAGGTGGGATTTGAACCCACGACCCCAGCGTCCCGAACGCTGTGCGCTAGCCAGGCTGCGCTACTCCCCGATCTTGAGCGCTTTATTATACACATTTTCCGGGCCGGAGGGAAGAAAGCCCTCGGCGGCTGTTCATTTCCGGCTCGGATGGGTATAATGTTTTTTCCCGATGGAAACCGAACGGACGATGAAGAACTGGTGGCACATGAGCGCGGCCGAGGCCGCCGCCGCCCTGGGCTCGGACCCGAGGTCCGGCCTGCCTGCCGCCGAGGCCCGGGCCCGGCTCGAGAGGTTCGGCCCGAACGAGCTCCGCGAAGCCAAGGGCCGCTCCCCGCTGGGCATCTTCATCGAGCAGTTCAAGGGCCTTATCATATGGGTCCTCATCGCCGCCGCTGTCGTCTCCGGCTTCATGGGCGAGTGGCTGGACGCCTTGGCCATCCTGGCCATCGTCCTCCTCAACGCCGTCCTGGGCCTCATGCAGGAATACCGGGCGGAAAAAAGCCTGGCCGCCCTGAGGAAGATGTCGGCGCCCTCGGCCAAGGCCGTCCGCGACGGCGCCACGACCCTCGTCCCGGCCCGCGAGCTCGTCCCCGGCGACCTGGTCGAGCTCGAGGCCGGCGACCACGTCCCGGCCGACGCCCGCGTGACTTGGCACACCGCCAACTTCGCCGTCCAGGAGGCGAGCCTGACCGGGGAGTCCTCTCCGGTCGACAAGACCGACTTCGTCCTCGAGGAGCGGGATGTCCCGCTCGCCGAGCGGGCCAACATCGTCTACATGGGCACGTCCGTCGTCACGGGCAAGGCCCGGGCTCTCGTCGTCGAAACCGGCATGGGGACCGAGCTCGGCCGGATCGCCGGGCTCATCCAGGGCATCACCAAGGAGACGACGCCTCTCCAGCGCCGCCTCCACGACTTCGGGAAGTGGATCATCTTCCTGTGCTTCGCCCTCGTGGCCATGGTCTTCGCCCTCGAGCTCCTGCGGGGCGGCCGCCTCATGGAGATGTTCCTGACCTCGGTCAGCCTGGCCGTGGCGGCCATTCCGGAGGGGCTGCCGGCCGTCGTCACCATCGCCCTGGCCCTGGGAGTGCAGAGGATGGTCCGCCGCCATGTCCTCATCCGCAAGCTCCCTTCCGTCGAGACGCTCGGCTGCGCTACGGTCATCTGCTCGGACAAGACGGGGACGCTGACGAAGAACGAGATGACGGTCCGCGTCGTCTGGACCTCACGGAGGGCCTACCAGGTGACGGGGACCGGCTACGCGCCGGAGGGCGAATTCCTCGTCGACGGGCGGGCCGTCCGCCCCGGCGAGCACCCCGACCTCACCGCCACGCTCGCGGCCGGCGTCCTCTGCAACAATGCCCGGCTGCGCCGCGAGGCCGGCGGGCTCGAGACCTTCGGCGACCCGACGGAGGTCGCCCTCCTGAGCGCCGCGGCCAAGGCCGGCGTCTGGAAGGAGGACGCGGAACGGGATAGGGCGCTCGTCGAGGAGATCCCGTTCGATTCCGAGCGCAAGAAGATGACGGTCATCCGCAAGGACGGCGCGGGGCTCGCCGTGTTCACCAAGGGCGCCCCGGACCTCCTTCTCGGCGACTGCGCCCGCCTCGTCGAGGACGGCGCGGAGCGCCCGATGACGCCCGGGGACCGAGCCCGGATCGTGGCCGCCAACGACAACCTCTCGCGGCGGGCGCTGCGCGTCCTGGCCGTCGCCCGGAGGGCGCTGGACCGCGAGCCGCATTCCTGCTCGGCCGAGGCCATCGAGAACGACCTCGCCTTCTGTGGGCTCATCGCCATGATCGACCCGCCGCGGCCGGAAGTCCGGGCGGCCGTGGACAAGTGCCGGACCTCGGGCATCCGGACGGTCATGATCACCGGCGACCACAAGAACACGGCCGTTGCCGTCGCCAAGGAGCTCGGCTTCTTTGGCGAGGGGGCCGTTGCCCTGACCGGCGAGGAGGTCGACCGCCTCAGCGACGAGGAGTTCGACCGTGCCGTGGAGCGGACGGCCGTCTACGCCCGCGTCTCGCCCGAGCACAAGCTCCGCGCGGTCCGGGCCTTGCGCCGGAGGGGCGAGATCGTGGCCATGACGGGCGACGGCGTTAACGACGCCCCGGCCGTCAAGGAGGCAGACATCGGGATCGCCATGGGCCTGACCGGGACGGACGTGACCAAGGAAGTCTCGGACATGGTCATCACCGACGACAACTTCGCCTCCATCGTCGCCGCCGTCGAGGAGGGCCGCGGCATCTATGACAACATCAAGAAGTTCATCCACTACCTCCTGTCCTGCAACTCGGGCGAGATCCTGGTCATGTTCGCGGCCTCGCTCCTGGCCCTGCCCGTGCCGCTCGTGCCGATCCAGATCCTGTGGGTCAACCTCATCACCGACGGCTTCCCGGCCCTGGCCCTGGGCGTCGACCCGGTCGACCCGAAGGTCATGGACCGGCCGCCGCGCAAGCCCGACGAGCCCGTCATCACCAGGGCCCGGGGCCGGCTGATCATGGCCCAGGGGATGTTCATCGCGCTCTGCACCCTTTCGGCCTTCGTTTACGTCCTCGAGTTCGAGAAGCAGGGGATCGGCCGGGCCAGGACCGTGGCCCTGGCCGTCCTGACCTGCAGCGAGCTCTCCCATTCCTTCAGCTGCAGGAACATGAAGGAGTCGCTCTTCAAGCTCGGCGTCTTCGGCAACCCCGGCCTCTTCGCGGCCAACGGGATTTCCTTGCTCCTCCAGCTCGCCATCATCTACGTGCCGTTCCTCCAGCCGATCTTCAAGACCCAGGCCCTCGGCCTGACCGACCTGGGCGTGATCCTGATTTTCTCGACGCTCCCGTTCTGGGCCATGGAGGCGGTCAAGGCGGTCAACCGGAAATGGCGGATCTATGACTTCGCGTGAACGCGGGGCGGCAACCCGGCCCCGGATTCCCGCGGAGTTCCTTGATAGGCGCTTTCGAGGAGGATGACGTGAAGATGAAGATGACACTGAAGAGGGCCGTGCTCGCCCTGGGGATCGTCCTGGCCGTCGGCCTCATCGGCCGGGCGGACGAGGGGATGTGGATGCCCCACCAGATGAAGGACCTGAACCTCAAGGCCCAGGGACTCCGGATGAACCCCGAGGACCTCTACCGGAAGGACGGCACGGGGCTCATGAGCGCCGTGGTCAACCTGGGCGGAGGCACCGGCGAGTTCGTCAGCCCGGAGGGGCTGATCCTGACCAACCACCACGTCGCGTACGGCGCCATCCAGAGGGCCTCGAGCAAGGAGAGGGACTACATCACCGACGGCTTTCTGGCCCGGACGAGGGGCGAGGAGATCCCGGCCCAGGGCTACACGGCCGGCGTCCTCCTCGGCTACGAGGATGTCACCGCTAAGGTCAACGCCTATTTCAAGCCGAGGATGACGCCGCGCCAGCGCTACGACGCCTTCGACAAGGCCCAGAAGGAGCTCGTCGCGGCCGGGGAGAAGGGCGGCAAGGACCTCCGGTGCGTGCTGGCCTCGATGTACAGCGGGAATGCTTATTACCTCTGCACCTTCAAGCAGGTTCGCGACGTGCGGCTCGTCTACGCCCCGCCCCAAGACCTCGGCAACTTCGGCGGGGAGACCGACAACTGGATGTGGCCCCGCCACACCTGCGACTTCTCTTTTCTCCGCGCCTACGTCGGTCCGGACGGCAACGCCGCCGATTTCAGCCCGGCCAACGTCCCCTACAAGCCCAAGGTCTGGCTCAAGGCCTCGCTCGACGGGCTCAAGGAGGGCGACTTCACCTTCGTCATGGGCTATCCCGGCCAGACCTACCGGAACTCCGCCCTGTCCGAGCTCAAGAACAACATGGACACCATGGCCAAGCGGGTCAAGGACATCCGGGACCTCGTCGGCTTCTACGAGGCCGCGGGGAAGAACGACAAGGAGGTCGAGATCCGCTACGCGTCCCTGGTCAAGGGGCTCTACAACGGCCTCAAGAATTATGAGGGCAAGCTCGAGGGCTTGGCCAAGTACGATCTTTTGGCCAAGAAGGCCGCCCAGGAGAAGGAGCTCGTTGACTGGATCGCTGCCGACCCGGCCCGGGTGAGGAAGTACGGCTCGGTCGTGGCCGACCTCGGGACCTTCCTGGCCCGGCAAAAGGCATTCGGGGCGAGGAGTGAGCTCCTCAACGGCGTCCTCGGCGGCTCGACCATCCTGGCCCAGGCCTACACCATCGTGCGGGCCGTGCCCGAGCTCCAGAAGCCGGACAAGGACCGCGAGATCGGCTTCCAGGAACGCAACCTCCCGCAGCTCCGCCAGAGGATGCAGCTGGCCGAGCGCGGCTACGTCTTCGCCACGGACCGCGAGCTCCTCAAGTGGACGCTGAAGAGGCTCGAGTCCTCGCATCCCGACGTCGCGAATTGGCCGGCCTCCCTCCGGGGCCTGGCCGCCGGAACGGAGGCGGAGGTCGCCGCCCGGGTGGACCAGATGTACGGCCGGACGTCGCTCGGCGACCCTAAGAGGCGCCTCGAGCTCCTCGGCCTCAAGCCGGCCCAGCTCGCCGCCGTGGACGATCCCTTCCTCAAGCTCGCCTCGGACATGGAGAAAGAGCTCAAGAACGTCCGGGAGGAGAGCAAGGGCATGAGCCGGGAGGGCGCCGACCTCAAGATGGCTTACGAAGCGGCCATCCTGGAGATGAAGAAGGGGACCTATCCGCCCGACGCCAACGGCACCATCCGCTTCACCTATGGGCCGGTCAAGGGCTACTCGCCCCGGGACGCTGTCTGGTACCTGCCGCAGACGACGCTCAAGGGCGTCCTCGAAAAGGACACGGGAAGATTCCCCTTTGCCGTGCCGGCCAAGATCAAGGACCTCTCTGCGGCCAAGGACTTCGGCCGCTACGGCGACGCCCACCTCGGGGACGTGCCGGCCTGCTTCCTGAACACGACCAACGTCACCGGCGGCAACTCCGGCTCGCCCACCCTCAACGCCAGGGGCGAACAGGTCGGCATCATCTTCGACATGACCTACGAGAGCGTCATCGGGGACTACTACATCATCCCCGAGCTCCAGCGCTCGATCAGCGTCGACATCCGCTGGGTCTTGTTCGTCACGGATAAGTTCTCCGGCGCGACGCACATCATCAAGGAGATGGGCCTCTGAGCCCGCGAGGAGAGAACCCATGAAACGCACCATCGGCATCCTGGCCCTCGTCGCCGTCCTGGCCGCGGCCGCGTTCGCCGCCGAGGAGGGCCGCTTCTTCACCTATCCCACGATCCACGGCGACCGGATCGCCTTCACCTATGAGGGGGACTTGTGGACGGTCGGCGCGGGCGGGGGCGTCGCGGCTCGCCTGACGAGCTTCCCCGGCAACGAGGCCATGGCCAAGTTCTCGCCCGACGGGAAACGGCTGGCCTTCACCGGCGCCTACGACGGCGCCGCCGCCGTCTACCTCATGCCCGCCGAGGGCGGCGCGCCCGTGCGCCTGACCTATAGCCCCGGCGGGGCCCAGGTCGTGGCCTGGACGCCCGACGGATCGAAGGTCGTCTTCCGGTCGATGATGGAGAACTTCATCGGCCGCGACCCGAACCTCTACTCCGTAAGCGTCAAGGGGGGCGCCCCCGAGCGCCTGCCGCTCGATCGGGGCGTCCTCATCAGCTACGTCTCGGGGGAGGACAAGTTCCTCTACTGCCGCCGCGGCAACGAGGAGTATTACTGGAAGCGCTACAAGGGCGGCCAGTACCAGGACATCTGGCTCTACGACGGGGCCGCGAGGACGTACACGCCGGTCACGGACTATGTCGGCAAGAACAGCTACCCGATGTGGGCCGGCGGCCTGATGTATTTCGTCTCCGACCGCGGGAACGGCATCGCCAACCTCTACACCGAGAACCTGGGCACGAAGGAGGTCAAGGCGGTCACGGCCTACGCCGATTTCGACGTCATGATGCCCAACACGGACGGCCGTTCGATCGTCTACATGCAGGACGGCCGCATCCACGTCTTCGACACGGGCTCGGGGCAAGATCGTAAGCTCTCCGTGGAGGTCCCGTCCGACCGCTGGGCCCTGCGCAACAGGGCCATCAACCCGCGGGACTACCTTCACACGGCCAACCTCGCCGACGACGGAAAGGCGGTCGTCCTCGAGGCCCGCGGCGACGTCTTCCGCGTCCCGGTGGGGCCCGAGCCGGCCGAGAACCTGTCCATGACCCCGGGCACGCGGGAGACCTATCCGGCCCTCTCGCCGGACGGCAAGACCGTCGCCTTCTTCAGCGACCGGACGGGCGACTACCAGCTCTACACCCAGAGCGTCGCCGGCGGCGAATGGACGCAGGTCACGACCGACCTCGACCGGGCCGTCTACCGTCTGGCGTGGTCCCCGGACGGCAAGAAGGTCCTCTTCGGCAACAAGGACTACGCCGTCTTCTACGTCGACTTGGCCGCGAAGAAGCTGGTCAAGGTGGACTCCTCGAACCAGATGAAGAACGACGAGTTCATCTGGGAGATGGCCGATTACACCTGGTCGCCCGATTCCAAGTGGATCGCCTACAGCTTCGTCGCTTACAACCGGAACAGCCGGATCTTCCTCTACAACATCGAGACGGGGAAGAAGTTCCCCGTGACGGGCGATTTCTACGATAACCTCTATCCGTCCTTCGATGCCGGCGGCAAGTACCTGTATTACGTGTCCAGCCGCAACTTCGACCTGCTGATGGACTTTTACGAGGACGATCACATCATCGCGACGCCGCAGCAGGTCATGGCCGTGGCCCTCAGGGACGGCGAGAAGCCTCCCTTCGCCGGCCCGGCCCCGGCCCGGGAAGAGAAGAAGGCCGAGGCCGAGCCCTTCCGCATCGACGCCGAAGGGCTTGCGGCGCGGACCTATCCGCTGCCCGTCCCGGCCGGCAACTATTTCTACCTCAAGGCCGGCAAGGGCAAGGTCCTGTGGGCCTCCGTCGACGCTTTCACGGAGGCCGAGTACGAGGAGATCTTCAGGCCCAAGGGCGCGACCAAGTGGACCCTTCACATCTTCGACACGGCCGACCGCAAAGAAGTCGTCTTGAACGATAAGGTGCGCGACTTCTCGCTCTCCCCGTCGGGCGAGCAGCTCCTCGTCTGGAAGGACGGCGACCTCTTCACGACCTCGGTCGACAAGGCTTTCGGGTCGAAGGCGGTTGGCGAGAAGCTCAACCTCTCGGGCCTCGTCTACACGGTCGACCTCCAGAAGGAGTGGCACCAGATCTTCAACGACGCTTGGCGCTGGTACCGGGACTTCTTCTACGACGCGAATTTCCACGGCCGCGACTGGAAGGCCATGGGCGAGAAGTACCGGGCCTACATCCCGTTCCTCTCCTCGCGCAACGAGCTCAACTGGGTCCTGTCCCAAATGGTCGGCGAGCTCTGCGTGTCCCACACCTACGTCGGCGGCGGCGACTTCGGCCCGGCGGCGACGCCGCCCTCGCCGGTCTTCACCGGCCTGCTCGGGGCCGACCTCGTCGCCGACAAGGCCGCGGGCCTCTATAAGCTGGGCAGGATCTACGGCCCGACCGAGATCAACCTCAACCTGCCCGGCCCGCTGGCCCGGCCGGACATCACGGTCAAGGAAGGGGACTATCTCCTGGCCGTCAACGGCACCCCGCTCAAAGCGGGGGAAGACTACTTCAAGCTCCTCCAGACGACGGCCGGCAAGAAGGTCAGGGTCACGGTCAACTCCAGGCCGGTCATGGAAGGGGCCAGAACCTACGACGTCGACCCCATCCGGAGCGATAACCAGCTCCGCTACTTCCGCTGGATCCAGGACAACATCCGGACGATCGAGAAGGCCACCGACGGCCGCGTCGGCTACATGCACATCAACGCCATGGGCGGCGGCGGCATCGGCGAGTTCGACAAGTATTGGCGGGCCTTTCGCAACAGGGACGGCATCATCATCGACGTCCGCCGGAACTCGGGCGGCTGGACGGAGTACTTCCTCATCGACAAGCTCGAGCGGGTCATGACCTCGCAGAACGTCCTGCGCGGCATGGTGCCCTTCCGCTATCCCGGCTCGACCGGCAACGGCAATTACGTCGTCATCTCGAACGAGAACAACGGCTCGGACGGCGAGGCCTTCGTCGAGGACTTCAAGGCCCGCAAGCTGGGAACGGTCGTCGGCGTGCCCTCCTGGGGCGGCCTGGTCGGCATCCTCAACCAGCAGCTGACGATCGACAACGGCACGGTCGAGCAGTCGAACAACGCCTTCTACGGCCGCGATGGAAAGTGGATCGTCGAGAACCACGGCGCCGACCCCGACGTCCTGGTCGACAACGACCCGGGCTCGGTCATGGCCGGGCGGGACCTCCAGCTGGAGAAGGCCATCGAGGTCATGCTCGACAAGATCAAGAAGAACCCGCCGGCCTTCCCGCCGGTGCCGGCGTATCCGAAGAAGTAGCGGGCGGGGGGACGCGCGGTCCGGGAGCGGGCCGGGGACATGTGCCTTAGGTAGGTGTGCCCCTAATCTATGAAGCCGTTTCTAGCGGCCCGTCCGCAGCCAGTCTTTGAGGATGGCCGCCTGGAGGGAGTCGGGGTTCGCGGCCCGGGCGATCGTGTAGGCGACCTTCGTGTTCTTGGCGAGGGTGATCTCGACGTCCCCGGCCTGATGCCCCCCGCGGGCATAGCGGACCTCGAGCTTCTCGCCGGGCTTCTTTGCCGAGAGCCGGTCGCTGAGGGCCTTCGTCGAGGCCGGCTGGTCGTCGACCGCCATGATCTCGTCCCCGGCCTTCAGCCCCGCCGCCTCGGCGGGGGAGCCGGCAGTCGTCCCCGTGACGAAGAGCCGGCCGCCGTCCCTCCGCGTGTCGAGTCCGAGAAAGGCGCCCGGGGCCTCAGCCGTCGAGGCCTTGACCTCCAGCCCCGCCGGAGCGAAGTGCTTCGCGTAGTCGACGTCCCTCGAACTCCACGCATATTCGAGGACGTCGGCCAGCGGCCTGCCGGCCGCGCTCTCGCATTCCGCGCGGAACTCGGCGTCGGTGAAGCCGCGCTTCCCCCGGCCGTAGTATTTCCGGTACAGGGAGCGCATGACGTCGTCGAGGGAGCGGGCGTTCCGGCTCCCGGCGCGGATCCCGATGTCGAGCATCGCGCCGAGCATGGCTCCGTTGTCGTAGTAGGACATGGTCGTCCTCCGGTCCCCCCCGAACCCGGCGCCGCCCCAGGTCTCAAGACTGGATTCCGCGGCCGACATGTAGCGCCGGCCGGGGGTGTTCTCGAAGCGGGTCATGGCGTTCTGCATCTCCTCGAGATACTGCGCGGGCGTCATGAGGCCGGCCCGGACCATGACGATGTTCTCGTAATAGACGGTCAGGCCTTCGGAGACCCAGAGCATGTCAGTCAGGTTCTCCGTCTCGTAATCGAACGGCCCCAGGGCGATCGGCCGGATCCGCTTGACGTTGAAGAGATGGAAATATTCGTGGGAGATGTAGCTGAGCCAGCCCCGGTAGCCCTTCTCCTCCGTCAGGCCCTTGCCGTCGAAGGCGCAGGCGGCCGAATTGGCGTGCTCGATGCCGCCGCGGCCGTTCCCCATCAGGAGGAACGTGTAGTGCTGGTAGGGGATATCGCCCATCAGCCCCGTCGCCGCCTCGACCAGGCGCTTGAGGTCGGCGACCATTTTCGTCCGGTCCACGCTCTCGGGCACGTCCTCGATAACGACGGTGTGGGGGATGCCGCGGACCTCGAAACTCCGGACCTCCTGGTTCCCGAGGAGGGCCGGGCAATCGTAGAGGATGTCAAAGTCCGGAGCTGCATATGTCCGCGGCCGTCCCTTAACCGGGTCGAGCCCGGTCCCGACCTGCGCCCATCCGGGCGGCATTTCGAACGTGACGGTCACCGGATGGCGGAGCTGCGCTGCGGGATACATGTAAAGGCCAGGCGGGGCGATGAAGGCCCGCTTCTCGTCGAGATAGTTCTGGGCGACAAAAAGGATGTTGCCGAGAACGTCGTAGTCGAGGACGGCCGTCCGGGCGCCGCCGGTCGCGACGCGCCAAGTATTCTTGGTGACCTTCTCCCAGGGGAGGGCGCGCCCCGTCCCGTCCGCGGCCCGGAAGCCTGAGACGTTCTTTTCGTATTCCAGGATCCGGTAAAAGCCGGGCATCCAGGCCGCCATCAGGAAATCTTGAAGCTCGCCCTTCAGGTCCCCGCACCTCATCGTCACGTGGAAGAGGTGGGCGGCCGGCCGGGGCATGGAGACCGTGAACGCCGTCGTGCCTTCGGCCGCGAGGGGGCCCCCCGACAGAACGCCGGAAAGGACCAAAGCCAAGAAAACTCTTTGGGAGGATCGCGTCATGATGGAGAACTCTAACCAAGCCTCCCCGCCCCTGTCAAGCGCCCGCGGCGATCGCCGGGCGGTCTCGTCGCCTTGACTTCACTCCGTCGCCCGGAATATCATCTTGCCGCGATGAGCAGGATCGATCCCCAACCCGCCGGGCCGGACGGCCGGGCCGCGCGGAATCCCCAGTTCCCGCCAAACAGCATCCGAGGAGGTCTTTCATGAGGTCCACTCTATGGAACCGCAGAACGTTCCTGAAGATGGCCGGCGCCGCCGGCACGGCCGCCTTCGCCTTCAAGGCTAACGCCCTCGAGCGCGTCACCGAGGCCGCCCAATCGGTCGTCAACAAGACGCCCGTAGAGGTCGCCCAGGACGAGTTCTACTGGCGTGAGATCCAGCTGGCCTTCAAGCTCGACCGAGAGCTCATCAATCTCAACAACGGCTTCACCTGCCCCATGCCGCGGGTGGCCCTGGATTCCACCTTCCGCTACATGGAGATGATCAACATGCTGCCCGTCCACTATCAGGGCATGGTGGCCGGCAACAGCGAGACGCTCCGCCGGCGGATGGCCAACGAGTTCGGCTGCGACAAGGAGGAGATGGCTTTGACGCGCGGCGCCAGCGAGGCCCTGCAGATCGTCCAGAACGGCCTCGACCTCAAGGCCGGCGACGAGGTCATCACCACGGAGCAGGACTACCCCCGAATGCTGACGACCTGGGACCAGCGCATGCGCCGCGAGGGGATCAAGGTCACCCGCCTCCAGTTCCCGGTGCCGGCGACGCAGGATTTTCTCTACACCATGTTCGAGAAGGCCATCTCGCCGCGGACCAAGGTCTTCCATTTCACCCACATCACGAACCTCACGGCCCAGCTCTTCCCGGTCGCGCGGCTGTCGCGGCTGGCCCGCTCGAAGGGCATCGTGACCATCGTCGACGGCGCCCACGCTCTGGGACACTTCCCGTTCAAGCTGCGCGACCTCGAGTGCGACGCCTACGGCGTCAGCCTCCACAAGTGGCTCCTGGCCCCGCTCGGCAACGGCTGCCTCTACGTCCGCAAGGAGATGATCCCGCGGTTCTGGCCGCTCCAGGCCGCGCCGGAGCAGCAGGACGATGACATCCGCAAGTTCGAGTCCATCGGCACCCACCCCTGGGCCATCCGGGCCGCGCTCGGCGAGTCCCTGGCCTTCCACCAGGCCATCGGCGCGGAGCGCAAGGCGGCCCGGCTGCGCTACCTGAACATGCGCTGGGTCAACGCCCTCAAGAGCAACGCGCGGGTCAAGGTCCTGACCGAGACGAGCGAGCCGCCCCAGGCCTGGGGCGTCATGGCCGTTTACATCGACGGCATCGACGTCCGGCAGCTGGCGACCTGGCTGCGCAACAACTACCGGATCATCGTGGTCCCGCTTGTCGGCGGCGCGCCGCCGAACTCGGTCTTCGACTACCAGGCCCTGCGGGTCTCGCCGAACGTCTACACGACCCTCGAGGAGATCGACACGTTCGTCGAAGCCATGGAGGAGGCCGCCAAGAGCGGCGTGCCGGACACGCCCGACCCGATCCCCGGTTACCCGGCGGACGTCACGGTCTGAGGCGGAAGCAAGGAGGCGCGTCATGAATCGTCGGTCGATGGCCCCGCTCGTGGGCCTGGCCCTGCTTTTCGGCGCGGGCGTCGCGTCGGCGCTCGCCCAGACGTCCTTCCAGTTCCAGATCCCCTTCCCGTTCCAGGCGGGCGGCAAGAAGCTCGCCGCCGGCGCCTACGCGCTGGCCAAGGCGGCGGACGGCGGGCTCGTCCTCCGTCAGGCGTCGAGCGGGAAAGAGATGCCGGTCCCGGCGCTCGAGAGGATCGCCAAGCCCACGCCGCCCGTGGGCGAGGCCCGCCTCGTCTTCGACGAGGTCGGGGACTTCGCGCCGTCTTACACGGAGTACATCACGGTCTATGTCCTTTCTGAGGTGTGGCTCCCGGGCGAGGACGGCTACCGGATCCACGTGACCAAGGGCGCCCACAAGACCAAGGTCGTCGCGGCCGGCGTCGTCCTGCCCATCCACCGGCCGGATTGACCGGGGCCCGGCGCATCAGCGGGGGAAACGATGCGCAGGCATGACCCGGGGAAGCGGGATTTCGACAAGTCCGCGAAGGATTGGGAGCGCGACGCCGCGCGGCTGAAGATGACGGGCGCCCTGGCGGACGCCGTCATCTCCCGCCTGACCTGGGGCCCGGACCTCGTCGCCATGGACTACGGGGCGGGGACCGGGCTCGTCACCCTCCGCATCCAGCCGCTCGTCGGGCGCGTCCTGGCCGTCGACACCTCGCCGGGCATGCTCGCGGTCCTCGAGGAGAAGGTGGCCGAGGCGGGCCTCGCGAACGTGGCCGTCCGATTGTGGGATATCGAAAAGGACCCCCTCCCGGAGGACCGGTTCGACCTCATCGTCAGCACCATGACCTTCCATCATCTGAGGGATATCCCGGCGGC
>DATKJS010000015.1:0-25687 GCA_035543515.1 Terriglobales bacterium
TCGGATCCTTTCAGGCACGCCGCGTTTTCCTTCCACTTGCGATCAGTCGATTGAAGGCTTGTTGACCTTTGTTTGAAGAACGCCTTGACGAGTGGGGAGTGCCGTCCCATATTGAGAATGGGCGCGGAAAGGGGAGGCGCAAAGGCCGAGCGTTCCACGTTTCCTGGGCGGAGGACAGAAAGAGGATCGGCCTGACACTGAAATAGGCCACGGGAATATCCGTCCGGCGGCCGAGAGGCGGCCCGGGGACCGGTGAGGGGCTGGACGAAAGGGAGGATTCGAGATGATTTTTGACTACTTGGATGACCTGCTCTTTCTCAGGCGCTTGTTTACAAAAAAACGCGAACGCGGAAAGGAGTGGACGGGAACTGTCGAGGCCAAGAGGACCTGGGCCCTCTCCCGGCACGCCTATGTCGTGATCTTCCGGACGGACGATGGGCAAAGAAAAAAAGTGCGCTTGGACAGGAAAGAGGATTTTGACCTCTACGAAGAAGGCAGGAGATACACCAAGAGAGCGGGAGACGACCGGCCGGACACCAAGCCGACGTTCTGAGCGTCGAGAGACAAATTCAGTTCCAAGCGGTCGCGGCCTTCTCGAGGTTGAGGATGCCAAGAAGCGGCTGGCCGACTGGGAACGTACTTGCAACTATATCCGACCGCGTGAATCGCTTGATTACCTGACCCCATACCAATATTATCGGCAATGGAAACGCGACTCCAGGCTAAATGCGTTGCCCATATAGTGAACCTCTTCAGCTGATTGACTTCCCTTCCTTGCGGCGTTATCCTTTTGCCAGGAGCGATGGGGTCAGCGGTTTATGAAATGCCCCAGGTGTCACGCCGATAATCCCGATACCTCCCGGTTCTGCGGCAGCTGCGCCTCCCACCTAGGCCAGGATAGCCCGCCGATCGGCTCTTTGACGAAGACCATTCAAACCTCCGCCCATGTGCTTTCGAAGGGGACCTTCATCGCCGGGAAGTACCGGATCGTGGACGAGATCGGCCGGGGCGGGATGGGAATTGTGTATAAGGCCGAAGACATCGTCCTCCAGCGCACCGTTGCCCTCAAGTTCCTCCCGGCGCAGTGGACGGCCGATCCTGAAGCGAGGGAGCGGTTCGTTCACGAGGCTCGGGCTGCGTCGGCCCTCGACCACTCCAACATCTGCAACATCCATGAGATCGGAGAGGCCGAAGATGACCGGATGTACATCGCCATGGCCTTCTATGAAGGGAAGAGCCTGAGGGAAAAGATCGCGCAAGGCCCATTGAAGCAGGAAGAAGCCCTGGGAATAGCCATCCAGGCGGCGACGGGCATGGCGAAAGCCCACCAAAAGGGCATTGTCCACCGCGACATCAAGCCGGCCAACATGCTCATCACATCCGACGGGGTGGTGAAGATCTTGGACTTCGGCCTGGCCAAGCTCGCCGGCCAGGTCAAGCTGACCCGCGAGGGAACGACCGTGGGCACGGTCGCCTATATGTCTCCGGAGCAGGCGAAGGGGGAGGCCGCTGACCAGCGCACCGACATCTGGTCGCTGGGAGTTGTCCTCTACGAGATGCTGTCGGGGATCCTCCCGTTTAAGGGGGATCATGAGCGGACGTTGATCCATTCGATCCTCCACCAGGAGCCGGAACGCTTGGAGGGTCTCCGGAAAGACCGTGCGGCGGGCCTTGAGAATATCGTCTTCAAGGCCTTGTCAAAGGACCCCGCCGACCGATACCAGAGCATGGACGAGCTGCTGGAGGACCTCCATGCGATCGCCGAGGGTTTGAAGCCGGTTCGAGCGGCCTCGATGGCCTTCCGCGGCCGGGTCCTGGGGGTCAAGAAGGTCTATGCCTATCCGGCGATAACGGGAATGTTGATTCTGAGCATCGTCGCGGGGCTTCTCATCCTCCCCAAACGCGGCCAGGCCTTCGATTCGGTTGCCGTCCTGCCGCTCGAAAACATGACCGGAGATTCCGGGAAGGAATACTGGGTCGACGGCGCCACCGACGAGCTGATCGGACAGCTAGCCCAGATCGGATCCTTGCGCGTGATCTCCCGCACCTCGGTCATGAAATACAAGGCGATGAAGAAGCCCGTGCCGGAGATCGCCCGCGAGCTCAAGGTGAAGGCCGTCGTCGAGGGGAGCGTGCATCGGATCGGCGACGCGGTGCGGATCCGGGTGGAGCTGATCGAGGCCTTCCCCGAGGAACGCAACATCTGGACGCAGACCTACGACAGGGCCATGACGGACGTGCTGGTGATGTATAGCGAAATGGCTAAGGCCATCGCCGGCCGGATGCAGGTCAAGCTGGCCCCGCAGGAAGAGACGCGTCTGGCGGCCGCCCGCCAGGTCAATCCGGAGGCCTACGAGGCCTATCTCCAAGGCCAGTTTCACTGGTACAAGCTCACTCAACCGGACCTCGACGTCGCGCTTCAGTACTTCGAATCGGCCTTGGCCAAAGACCCCAACTATGCCCAGGCTTACGTGGGGATCGCCAGCGTTTGGGTCGGACGCCAGCAACAGGGCTTCGTTCCTTCAAGCGAGGCAGCCCCGAAGGCGAAGGCGGCCGCTGCGAAAGCCCTGGAGCTCGACGGCACGCTCGCGGAAGTCCATTCCACGCTGGGGGGCATCAAAACGTGGACGGATTGGGACTGGGAAGGCGGGGAGGCGGAGTATCGTCGGGCGATCGAACTCAACCCTAACCTTCCCGGGCCGCGCGCATCTCTCTCGCATTTATTGAACATCCTGAAGCATTCCGAGGAGGCGATGGCGCAAATCCAGCGGGCGCTCGAATTGGATCCTCTCAACGCGTTATTCCGGGGTCACTTCGCTATGGACCTGATGTACGCGCGCCGGTACGACGACGCCATCGCCGTGATCCGCGACGCACTCAAGACCTCGCCGAACGACCTGGTGGCCCTATCCACCCTGCGGTCCGCCTACCACATGAAGCACATGTACCCGGAAGCGCTGGAGGCGTGGAAAGCGTCTTATGCCGCGAGGGGGGACCATGAAGCGGGGGAAGCTCTGGCACGAGGCTTCAGAGAAGGCGGCTATCCGATGGCCCTGCAGCGCGCGGCCGAGACACTGGCGGCTCGCTCGCGAACGGCGTATGTGCCGGCTTGGCAGATTGGAACACTCTACACCCGTGCCGGAAAGAAGGATGAAGCCCTGGAATGGCTGGAGAAGGCCTATCGGGCCCATGACCCCAACATGCCTTATATCAGCGTGGATCCGATATTCGATATCCTGAGGGACGAGGCGCGATTTAAGGATCTTCTCCGCCGGATGAACCTGAAATAGTCAATTATCCTGTCGCCTGAAGCGCGTGGAGTATTCTTAAACCCCCAATTCGGCTATAATAGGGGAAAGACTTCTCAAAAATATTGATGGAGGAAAGCATGAGACGTTTCGGCCTGACCATCGGTATTGTCCTGGTCCTGGCGCTTGTCTTGGCGTTACCTTCCCCGTCTCTCGCCCAGGGGGCTAAGGTCCCGGCGAGCCTCAAAGCGAGTGTGACGCAAAGATTGGGAACGGATTGCGATATCACCATCGACTACAGCCGGCCGGGCGTCAAGGGACGGAAAATATGGGGCGGCCTGGTGCCGTATGGCATGAATCCCGGAAACAAGTATTCCAAGGACAAACCCTATCCCTGGCGAGCCGGCGCTAACGAGAACACCACCATTGAATTCAAGAAGAACGTCCTCGTCGAGGGGAAGCCCCTTCCCGCGGGCAAGTACGGCATCCATATGATCCCCGGGGAAAAAGAATGGGTCATCATTTTCAGCAAGAACAACTCTGCCTGGGGGAGCTTCGCTTATAACCAGGACGAGGATGCCCTCCGCGTCGCGGTCACTCCCGTCAAGGCTCCCCACCAGGAGTGGTTGATGTTCGGGTTCGACGACCTGGCCGGGACATCGGCGACCGCCTACCTCCACTGGGAACAGCTGAAGGTCCCCTTCAAGATCCAGGTGGCGCAATAACCGGCGGCGGGGATTTCCGGGACGGCGCTCCTGAGGCGCAAACGCGTCGCGGCCGATGAATGGGACTGTCTTTAAAAAGCTCATGACGATGGCCGTGGGAATAGCCCTGTTCCCCAGCATCCATGTCCAGGCCCAGCCGGCCGGGATGTTCAGCTCCGCGGACCTGGACATCGCCCTTCACAAGCTCGACGTCCTCGGCAGCGTTCTTTACGTGGCCGCCCATCCGGACGATGAGAACACCGCCGTCCTGTCCTATTTCTCGAAGGGACGAAAATTCCGGACGGCCTATCTGTCGCTCACCCGCGGCGAGGGCGGCCAGAATCTGATCGGCCCGGAGCAGGGCGCCGAAATCGGGATCATCCGGACCCAAGAGCTCCTGTCGGCCCGCCGGATCGACGGGGCCGAACAGTATTTCACGCGGGCCGTCGATTTCGGCTACTCCAAGACCGCCGAGGAGACATTCGAGTTCTGGGGGAAGGAAAAAGTCCTCTCGGACATCGTCTGGGTGATCAGGAAATTCCAGCCCGACGTGATTATCACCCGGTTCACGGCGGACAACGCGGGCGGGCACGGCCACCACAGGGCGTCCGCGATCTTGACCGTGGAGGCCTTTACGGCCGCCGCCGACCCGAGCCGATTTCCGGAACAGCTGAAATACGTCTCGCCGTGGAAGGCTCGGAGGCTCTTCTGGAACGGCTTTCCCCAGTCCACGGACGAAAACCCGAACCGGCTCCGGCTCAATACGGGCGAATACAACCCTCTGCTGGGGAAATCCTACAACGAGATGGCCGCGGAGGGCCGCTCCCAGCACAAGAGCCAGGGCTTCGGCTCGGCCGGGCGGCGGGGAACGCAACATGAGTATTTCGAGCTCCTGGCCGGGGAGCCTGCGAGGGGCGACCTGTTCGACGGGATCGACGTCACCTGGGACCGGGTCCCCGGCGGACACAGAACGGGCCAGCTGCTGGCCGAGAGCTTGCGGTCGTTCGACCCGGAGCATCCCGCAAGCTCCATCCCCGGCCTGTTGGCCGCTCACGAGGAATTGGCCGGGCTCCCCGATGAAAACTGGGTACGGCTGAAAAAACAAGAGCTGGCCCGCGTCATCCAGGCCTGCGGCGGGATCTGGATGGAGGCCATGGCCGGCGATTTCGCGGCCGCGCCGGGAGATGAGATCCAGGTCAAAACGACGATCATCAACCGGTCCGACCAGCCCTTCACCGTTCATAGCCTGGGCTTCCCCAAAATGGGGCCGGACGCGGTCCTCGACCGGCCCCTCAAGAGCAATGAGCCCGCCGTCATCGAAAACAGCCTTCATATCCCCAAGGATTTTCCGCTGTCCCAGCCCTATTGGCTGGACGCCGCGCACCAGGAAGGCCTCTTTTCGGTCGGGGACCAGAATCTCATCGGGCTCGCGGAAAACCCGCCGGCCATCTGCGCCAAGATCAGTCTGAACGCCGGCGGCCATCTCTTGGAATACTCCATCCCGGTGGCCTTCCGCTGGACGGACCAGGTGAACGGTGAACTCCTGCGCCCCTTCGAGGTCCGGCCGCGCCTGACCATCCAGGTCGAAGACAAGGTCCATATCTTCGCCGACGCAAGTCCCCAGAAGATCAAACTCCGACTGAAGAGCCACTCCCCGAATGTCGCCGGCGAGGTCCGACTCAAAGGGCAGGAAGCATGGAAGACCAGTCCGGCCGGCCAGCCCTTTTCCCTGACCAGCAAATATGAAGAGGTCGAGGTCGCGTTTGATGTGAGCCCGCCGAAAGCCGCGGGCGAGACCGACTTGACCGCGGAAGCCGACATCGGGGGGGAGAAGATCAGCCGGGAGTTGGTCGAAATCTCCTACCCCCACATCCGCCGCCAGGTCTATTTTCCGGAAAGCCGTTTCAAGGTCGTCAAGCTGGACATCAAAACGGACGGGAAAAGAATCGGCTACATCACGGGCGCCGGCGATGAAGTCCCCAAGGCCCTCCAGAATCTCGGCTATGACGTCGTCGAGCTGAGCGACGAGACGCTCGAAAACGCGGACCTCTCATCCTTCGACACGATCATCACCGGGGTCCGGGCCTATAATACGCGGGACGTCCTCAAGCTCGTGAAGGAGAGGCTCCTCCAGTACGTCGACCGCGGCGGAACGCTCGTCGTCCAGTACAACGTGGCCTCCGGTTCGCTGGCCGACCGGATCGGACCCTATCCCTTCACCATCGGCAGGGACCGGGTCAGCGTTGAGAACGCGCCGGTCGTCTTCCTGGCCCCCGGCCACCCGCTCCTGAACGTCCCCAACAAGATTACCGCTAAGGATTTCGAGGGCTGGATCCAGGAGCGAGGCCTGTATTTCGCCTCGCAGTGGGACGAGAAATACGAGACGGTTCTGGCCTGCCATGACCCCGGAGAGCCGGACAGAAAGGGCGGCCTTCTCTACGCCCGTTATGGGAAGGGGATTTTCGTCTACACCGCCTACGCCTGGTTCCGGCAGCTGCCGGCCGGCGTGCCGGGCGCGTTCCGGATTTTTGCCAATATCATCTCGGCGGGGAAAACCACTGGAAAACCACGCAACGGAAATAAGTGAGGACGAGGGAGAGCGGCCTCCTTTCTTCTCGTCGTGGGGCGGCCTGTACGCCGCGGTCCTGCTGAATCTGGCGATCCAGGTCCTGCTCTTCTCTATCTTCACCAAGGTCTTCAGGTAAATGACCGACCCGGCCCGGCCGCCGCATCTTCCGCCCCTGGCGAATGACTATATCTATGACCACGGCAAGGTGCGCGGGTTCTATGACGGCGACTTCCGGGACCCCGCCGCTTTCGAGCGCCAAGCCGAAAGAGTCCGGTCGCGCCGAATCGCCCGGGAAGACCTGGCCGCAGTCCTGACCGAACAGAACAAAAGCTACGGCTGCGGGCCCGAGACTCTGGGCGCGATCGAGAGAATCGTCCGGGATAAGGCCTGCGCCGTGGTCACCGGACAGCAGGTCGGGCTTTTTTCCGGCCCGCTCTACACGATCTATAAGGCGCTGACGGCGACCAAACTTGCGGACGCGCTCGGCCATCGCGGGATCGGGAGTTTCGTGCCGGTCTTCTGGCTGGCTTCGGACGATCACGACCTGGCTGAGATCGATCACATCGCCCTCATGGACAAGGACAATCAACTCCGGGAAATCCGCTGTCCTGCGCCGTCGCGCGAATCGAAGGTCCCCGTCTCGAATATCGCGCTGCCCCCGGACGTCGCCGATTGCCTCGAGCAACTCAAGGGCATGACCCTGGATACGGAATTCAAGGCGGCGATCCTGGGCTCCCTGAGTGAGGCCTACGCGCCCGGCCGCTCCTATGTCGAAGCGTTCGGCCGCTGGATGACCCGGCTCTTCAGGTCCCGCGGGTTGATCCTGATCGACGCCGGCCATCCTCATCTGAAAGAGATGGGGCGCGACGTCTTCTATCGCGAGATTGCTGAAGATTCCCCATCGACCCGGCAGGCCCTGGCCGCGTCGGAGCGGCTGCGCCAGGCCGGATACGAGGCGCAGATCCCCCTCCACGCCGGAATCCTGAACCAGTTCTATGTAGAAGGAGAACGCCGCGCCCTCCGATGGAAAGACGGGGCCTTCGACATCAAAGGCCTTCCGACCTTGGCCGCGAAAGAGGACCTCCTCAGGCTGGCCGGAGAAAAGCCCTTCCTGTTCAGCCCGAATGTCCTTCTGCGCCCGCTCTATCAGGACGCCGTTCTGCCCACGGTCGCTTATGTCGGCGGTCCTTCCGAGATCGGCTATTTTGCCCAGCTGAAAGGCGTCTACGAAGCGTTCGGACTGCCGATGCCCGTGATCTATCCGCGAAAGAGCCTGACCATCGTCGAAAGGAAGGTGGACCACATCCTGAAGAAATATCGTCTGAGCGTTCCGGACCTCTGGCGAAACGCGGCCGGGGCCATCGCGGACATCACCAAGGAAGACGTCCCCGACTCCGTAGCCCGGACCCTGCTCCGTGTCCGCGATCAACTCGAGAGGGACTACGCCTCCCTGAAGTCGGAGATCGCGGCCTTCGATCCCGGGCTCGCGGAATCGGTCGACCTGGCCAAGGGGAAGATGAACCAACAGTTGAATTTCCTGGAAAAAAAGGCGCGGCAGGCGGCCACGAAGCGGAACGACATCGCGGTCCGGCAGCTCCACAAGGCGGTCGACAACCTCTTCCCGAACCAGCATTTTCAGGAACGGGTCTTCAATATCGTGCCATACTTAATCAAGTACGGCCCCGCATTAATGGATCAGCTCGACCAGGCCATTGATATCGACATCGTCGATCATCAGTTCCTGGCCCTGTGAGGGATTTCGCCCGGCAAGGAGACGGCCATGGACTTAGATGCCTTAGCGTTCGGGGCCCATGCCGACGACGTCGAGCTCGGCTGCGGCGGCACGTTGGTCAAACTGGCGAGGTTGGGCCATAAAACGGGCGTCGTCGTGCTGACCCGGGGGGAGATGGCGACGCGGGGCAGCGCCGAGATCCGGGCCCGGGAATTCACGAACGCCGCGAAGATCTTGGGATTGACGGTCCATCAAATGCTGGACATTCCCGACGGGCGAGTCGAGGCGACCTGGGAGAACAAGCTCAAAACGATCGGCGTCCTGCGTGCCCACAGGCCGAAGATCGTCTTCGCGCCGTACTGGGTCGACCGCCACCCGGACCACGAGCAGGCCTCTGATCTCGTGCGGCAGGCGGCCTACCTGGCCGGACTGAAGAAGCTCGAGACGGGCGAGCCCGCGTTCCGGCCCCACAAGGTCATTTATTACCAGGCCCGGTTCGAGTTCACGCCCTCCTTCATCGTCGATATCTCGGACGCGCACGAGCAAAGAATGAAAGCCGTCAGGGCCTATGGATCCCAATTCCACCGCCCCGGCCGGGCCGGATCCGAAGGAGAAGAAACGCTCATCGGTCGGCCCGAATTCCTGGACGCCGTCGAGACCCGGGCCAGGTTCTACGGCGCCCGTATCGGCGCCAGGTTCGGCGAGCCCTTTCTCGTGCGTGAGGCCATCCGGGTCGAGGACCCCGTCGGGTTCTTCGGACCCGAGTATCTGTGGACAATCCCATGAGGTCCGGCATGAAGATCGGAATCGTCTGCTATCCGACCCACGGCGGTAGCGGGGTGGTGGCTTCGGAATTGGCCATCGGCCTGGCGAAAAAGGGCCACGAGATCCACATCATCAGCTATGCCACGCCGTTCCGCCTGCGCACGTTCTACCCGAACATCTTCGTCCACGAGGTCGAGGTCGCCACCTATCCGCTGTTCAAGTACCCCCCCTATGAGTTGAGCCTGGTCACCAAGCTCGTGGAACTCGCGGAAGCCCGCGGCCTCGACATCATCCATGCCCATTACGCGGTGCCGCACGCCGCCAGCGCCTACTTGGCCAAGCAAATCCTCAACTCCGAGCGCCTGAAAACGATCACGACCCTCCACGGAACGGACATCACCCTTGTCGGCGCCGACCCGTCCTTCCAGCGGGTCGTCCAGTTCGCCATCGAGAAGTCCGACGGCGTGACGGCCGTCTCCCGCTACCTCATGCAACGCACCGTCGAGGAATTCGACATCCGGCGCGAGATCCGGGTCATCCCCAACTTTGTCGAGATCGCGCGGCCCTCGCAGAATCGCGACCTGTGCTCGAGGGAGACGCTGGCGCCGCGGGGCGAGAAGATCCTGATGCATGCCTCCAATTTCCGTCCGGTGAAGCGGATCGCGGACGTCGTGCGCATTTTCGCCAGGGTCCGCGAACGCCTCCCGGCCAAGCTCATCCTGATCGGCGACGGGCCGGAGCGATTGTTCATCCAGCAGCTCGTCCGTGAACTGAAGCTCAACGCCGACGTCCAGTTCATGGGCGAACAGGACCAGCTCGAGCCGCTCTTTCTCTGCGCCGACCTGTTTCTCCTGCCGAGCGAGCAGGAGAGTTTCGGCCTGACGGCCCTCGAGGCCATGAACTGCGGCGTCCCGGTCGTCGCCACCGCGATCGGCGGCCTGCCGGAGGTCATCACGCACGGCGAGACGGGGTATCTGTTTCCCGTCGGCGACGTCGCCGACATGGCGGCCAGCGCTGTGGCCCTGCTAGGCGACCCGGGCCGGCACGCCCTTTTCAGGGCGCAGGCCCGGAAACGCGCCGAGGAATTCTTCGACGCCGACCGGATCATTCCGCTGTATGAATCCTTTTACGAAGCAATCCTGAAATCATAGCCCATGCATCCCCTGGACTGGGTCGTCCTGAGCTCGTTCCTCCTGTTCGTCGCCGTCTACGGCGTTTGGAAGACCCGGGGCAAAAAGGACATGCCCGGCTATTTCCTGGCCAATAAATCGACGCCCTGGTACGGCGTCACGATCTCCATCATGGCCACCCAGGCCAGCGCCATCACCTTCCTCTCCATGCCCGGCCAGGCCTACGTCGACGGCATGCGGTTTGTCCAGTTCTACTTCGGCTTGCCCATCGCCATGGTCATCCTCTCGATCACGGCCGTTCCCTTGTTCCACAAACTCAAGGTCTACACGGCTTACGAGCTTCTGGAACAGCGGTTCGACCTGAAGAACCGAGTCCTGGGGAGCCTCCTCTTCCTCATCCAGCGCGGCCTGGCCGCCGGGTTCACGATCCTGGCCCCGGCCCTGATCATTTCCGTCATCCTCGGCTGGGATTTCCGGCTGACGATCTTCATGATCGGGGGCCTGGTCATCCTGTACACGGCCGCAGGCGGCACGGAGGCCGTCAGCAAGACGCATCTCCTGCAGATGGCCATCGTGACCGTGGGGATGGGCGCTGCGTTTGTCATGGTCTTCCGCCGGCTTCCGCCCGACATTTCCTTTTCGGGCGCCGTCCATCTGGCCGGAAAACTCGGCAAGCTCAATGTCGTCAATTTCGCGTTCAACTGGACCGACCGTTACAATTTTTGGTCGGGCCTCATCGGAGGGGCCTTCGTGGCCCTGGCCTACTTCGGGACGGACCAGTCGCAGGTCCAGCGCTACCTCGCAGGGCGGTCCGTCGCCCAAAGCCGGATGGGGCTCCTGGCCAACGGCGTGTTCAAGGTCCCCATGCAGTTCATCATCCTTTTCATCGGCGCCATGATCTTCGTTTTCTATCAGTTCGTGACACCGCCGCTGTTCTTCAACCCGGTCGAGACGTCCCGCGTCAAGAACGGCGCCGATGCGGGAGCGTATACCCAGCTCGAGACGGACTACCAGCGGCTGAACGGGGAGAAGCAGGGCCAGCTGAGGCGGCTGCTAGCGGCCATCGAAAGCCGCCATGACCGGGACGTGGCCGATGCCATGGAAAAGCTCCGGCTCACCAAGGCATCGGAAGCCGGAATCCGGCAGGAAGCCATCGGCCTGATTAAAAAGAACGACCCCCTGGCCGAGACGAACGACACGAATTATATCTTCCTGAGTTTCGTGACCCGCTATTTGCCGGTGGGGCTGGTCGGATTGATCCTGGCCGCAATTCTCTCGGCGTCGATGTCGGCGTCCTCCGCCGAGCTCAATGCCCTGGCCTCCGTCACCGTCGTCGATATCTACAAGCGCCTTGTCCGGCGAGACGCGCCGGACCGGCACTATGTCCATGTGTCAAGGGCCGCCACGATTTTTTGGGGGCTGTACGCCATCGGCTTCGCCCAATTCGCGAACCACCTCGGCTCATTGATCGAAGCCGTGAACATCATGGGGTCCCTGTTTTACGGGACAATCCTCGGAATATTCCTCATCGCCTTCTATTTCAAGAGAATCGGCGGAAACGCGACCTTCATTGCCGCGGTCATCGCCGAACTCGCCGTCCTGGCCTGCTTCTTCTTCACGAAAATCCCCTATCTTTGGTTCAACGTCATCGGCTGTGCCCTCCTCGTCATTCTGGCCAACATCATGAACCCTATTTGGCCGGGAAGAAGGACGGGACGGCCCGAACCGGCCCGTCCCGCTTGACGCGTCCGTTTTTCTAAAACGGGATTTCGGCCTCGTTCAGCACCGTGGGTGATCGCAATCCGGGCACAAGCGACTGGGCGTCCCGCTTAATTACATCTATTATCAGTAAATTAATAGGCCAGGGCAGATCCTTCGCGATCAGCAGGTCGGAGGTTCAAGCCTTCTCGCCGGCTCCATCGTTATTTGCCTGGAGCCGTTCATCGAGAAGGGGACTCGTTGAGATAGGCACGGGCCCCAGAGAAACGCTCCTTGAAATAGGGGCCGTCGAGCGACCCCTGGCAGACCTTCTTGCCTTTCCCCGGGGCATGGACAAAGACGTTCTCTCCGACGTAAATCCCCACGTGGGATATCGGCCGGCCCGGTGAGCCGGAGAAGAAAACGAGGTCGCCCTTCTGCAGCCGGTCCCGGCCGACCGGTGTCCCCGCCTGAAATTGATCCGTCATCGACCGGGGCACGGTGATGCCGTTCAGCTGGTAGACCGCCCGGACCAGTCCGCTGCAATCGAAGCCTTCGCGCCTCGATGTCCCGCCCCAAGTGTAGTCCACACCGATGAAGCTCTCCGCCGTGGCCACCAGCTTTTGCCGGAGGTCCTCTCCCGACAAGCTCCGCCTGTAAACGGGCTGATCCTCGGGGCGGACGATGAAGTAGTCCGTGATGACGCCTTGCTTGAGAAGCCGCGCGGCCTCACGGGCGGCGGCCTCCCTGGAAGGGAAGTCCCCGAAACGGACCCTATAGAGCCCCGACCCCTGAGGAAAATGATAAGCGTCCAGACCGAGGTCGTTCAGGGTTTGGGCCAGCCGTCTAGCGTTGGCCAGGACGGAGAAGGCGCCCACCTGCACGGTGTAACCCGTCCTGGTCACGGCGATGCTCGCCGCGGCGGGAGCGGCGGCCGCGGGGGGAGCGGTGGTCGCGGCCGGAACGGAGGGGGGAACGGCTCGGACGCCGGCTCGACATGCGGAGAACCAGGCCACAGCGACTGCGATGAGGGCAAGGCCGGCTCTCTTCGAAGGCATCTTGCTATTTTCCTTCCCGCGTCGAGTTTTGTCGAGCGGAGGATCGAACGATGAAAACCTCAAGGGGCCGCCGGCCTAGGCCACTCGGTTCGTGGCCGGCAGGCCGGCCGTTCGAATCCACGCGCTGGCTCCATCTGTCCCCCTACGAACCCAACGCATAGAGTCTGCTTCCTTGACGCAGTCCGGCGGCTGGCGATATCATCGGTGCGCATCGAGGCCGGAAGCATTTCCGGCGCCCGGCCGAAAGGAGACACGCATGCCCGATAGGATCGACAGACGCGGATTCCTGAAAAGATCTGCGCTGGCGGGCGGCGCGGCCCTGACCGCGATGCACAGCTTCGAGGAGAAGGCCCTGAGCGCGGAGATCAGCGGCGGCGGGAAGGCCGGCGCCCCCGCTCCCGCCGTGGCGCCGTTGGAGATCCCCAAGGGCAAGATCAAGGGCCTCGAGATCAGCCGCGTCATCGGCGGAGGGAACCTGATGGGAGGCTGGGCCCACAGCCGCGACCTGATCTACGTCTCTCCGCTCGTCAAGGCGTATCACACTGACGAGAAGGTCCTCGAGACCTTCGCCCTGGCCGAGAAGCGAGGCATCAACGCGTTCCTGACCAACCCGGTGTCCAGCCGTTTGGTCAATGCCTACCGCAAGGCCGGCGGCAAGCTGCACTGGATCTCCGATTGCGCGGCGGGAGGGCGGCTGAAGGATTCGATCAAGAATTCCGTCGACACGGGGGCGGATGCCGTCTACGTCCAGGGCGGGATAGCCGATAAGCTCGTCAAGGACGGCCAGATGAAGGCCCTCGAGGACGCCGTGAGCTTCATGAAGGACCAGCTCGTGCCGTGCGGCCTGGGAGCGCACAGCCTCGAGACCGTGCGCAAGTGCGTCGAGGCCGGCTTCGACCCCGACTTCTGGGTGAAGACCCTGCACCGCGACGATTACTGGTCGGCGACCCCGGAGAAGGGCCGGGCGCCGTTCGACGAGATCGCCGGGTTCACGACGGACCACAACCTCAACCACGACAACATGTGGTGCCGGAACGCCAAGGAGACGATCGCGTTCATGGCCACGCTGAAGAAGCCGTGGATCGCGTACAAGGTGCTCGCCGCCGGGGCGATCCATCCGCGCGACGCCTTCCAGTGGTCGTTCGAGAACGGCGCCGATTTCATCTGCGTCGGCATGTTCGATTTCCAGGTCGTCGAGGACACGGAGATCGCCGCGAGCGCGCTCAAGGCCGTTTCGCAGATGAAGCGCGCCCGTCCCTGGATGGCGTGATCCTTGCTGGGGCGGAGCGGGCATCGTGGTCGTGCATGCGGGCCGGCCGCGGAAGTCGGCGCTCCGGCAGGTTCAATACGGTCAAGGGGAGGGGTCTTGAAAAAGATTCCGCTTGCGTCGTCTCTGGCCGGCTTGGCCCTCTTCCATTGGGCTCTTCTGCTGGTCGCCTCACCGGCGGCCGCCGCGCCTCCGGACGCCTTCGAGCAGGTCAAGCGCATTGGGCGCGGCGTCAACATCCTCGGCTATGATCCGATCTGGGACAACGCCAAGGACGCGCGGTTCAAGGAGAAGCACTTCAATCTCATCCGCGAGGCCGGATTCCAATCCGTGCGCATCAACCTCCATGCCCTGCAGCGCATGGGCCCCGCGCCCGCCTACAAGCTCGATGAGAAGTGGCTCGCGACGCTTGACTGGGCCGTCCGGAGCGCCCTGGCGAACGGCCTGATGGTCATCCTCGACCTCCACAACTACGAAGACGTCGCCGAAAACCCTGCGGCCTTCAAGCCCCGCCTCCTCGCTTTCTGGAGGCAGGTCGGGGAGCGCTTCAAGGACGCCCCGGACTGGCTCCTCTTCGAGGTCCTGAACGAGCCCAACGGCAAGCTGACGCCCGCCCTCTGGAAGAAGTGGCTGCCGGAGGCGCTGGCCGGGATCCGCAGGACCAACCCCGGCCGAACCGTCGTCGTCGGCCCTCCGGAGTGGAACGGCATCGACTTTCTCGACGCGCTCGCCCTGCCCGAGTCGGACCGGACCATCATCGTCACCGTCCATTACTACGAGCCGATGCGGTTCACCCATCAGGGGGCGGACTGGGCGCCCGAGTTCGCCCGCTTCTCCGGCATCGCTTGGGGCAGCGAGGCCGATCGAAAGAAGGTCGCGGACGATTTCGCCCGGGTCCGGAAGTGGTCCGAAGCCCATCGCCGCCCGATTCTCCTCGGCGAGTTCGGCGCCTACGACAAGGCCCCGATGGACTCGCGGGCCCGCTACACGGCCTGCGTTGCCCGCGCCGCGGAGTCGCTCGGCTGGGCCTGGGTCTATTGGCAGTTCGATTCCGACTTCATCGTCTACGACATCGACAAGGACCGCTGGGTCGAACCCATCCTTAAGGCTCTCGTTCCCGGAAAGTGACCGCGGTCCCGGCGCGGAGCGGGGACTCCCCGGCGGTCGCTGCTTCGCGGGCCCCGGCAAATCTCGCCTCCGGCCGGCGATCGGCCGAATCCCTGTCACGCGTGTCGATCATAGAGTTCCTTCTTGACGACCGCTAACCTCTTCTCTTCGACCCTGGCTCCCTTGACATGGCCCCAGTTCATGGCCAGAAAGATCGCGGCATGGTCGAGGTTCCCGAACAGCCGCTGGAGGATCGACCGGGCGCTGTAAAACCTCTTCCTCGCTCCGATCTTTCCCACCATCAGTTCATAAGGGGACATGTTCTTCGGCTGAAAGACGACCGTGCTATGGTCGTAATATTTCCAGTCGTCGGTGAGCAACCGGTTTTCCTCCCTCATTTTCCGGAAAGTCTCCGTCCCCGGGTAGGGCGTCAGGACGTTGAAGGCGACCGAATGGATCCTGTTCTTTATGAGAAATCTCACGGTCTCGTCAAAGACATCTTTCGTATCCTCGTCAAAGCCGAAGATCATCGAGGCCAGGATGAAGATCCCGGCCTGGCGCACTTTCTTCAGTCCTGTCTCCAACCCCAGAACCGAGTTGAAAGACTTCCGCAATGAGCCCATCTGGGCTTCCTTGACGCTCTCGAGTCCGACGAACAGGCCTTTGCAGCCGCTCTCGGCAGCCAGCTTCAGAAGCTCCTCGTCCTTGACTAGCATCGAGATCGATGACTGCCCGACCCACGATATCCTGAGGGGTTTCAACGCCGCGAAGAGCTCCTTGGCGTACGCGGGGTGCCCGATGATATTGTCGTCCAGGAACATGAAATGCTTCGCGCCCGACTCCTGGATATCCCTGACGACATTCCCGACGGGGACATGGCGGATCTCCTTGCCGAAGAGGTCCGTCACGCAGCAGAAATCGCAATGATACGGACAGCCGCGGGACGTCATGATCGGCACCAGACCGAAGAGATGGTGTTTGGTGATCTTGGCGAAATCCTTGGGCACGTACGTCGAAAGGTCGGGCCGGGGATTATGATAAGTCCTCTTCAGGCGCCCGCTCCGATAGTCCTCGAGCAATTCGGCCCAGACGCCCTCGGCTTCACCGATGACGACGGCATGGGCGTGGCGCAAGGCCTCGTCGGGAAGCAGCGTGGGATGCACGCCGCCCAGGACGACCATCCTGCCTCTCTTCTTGAACTCCTCTGCGAGGCCGTAGGCGCGGGAGGCGTTGGCCGTCATGCAACTGATGCCGACAAGATCGCAGTCGTGTTCGAGGTCAATCTCCTCGGCTTCCTCATCGACCGTCGTGACCTGGTGCTCTTTGGGCGTCAGGCCTTGGAGGATGAATAACGCCAACTGCGGCATCGACATTTGCTTGTTGGTTCTTTCGCCAGGATTGACCGACGGAGACACGAGCAGGATCTTCATCCGTCTTCTCTATTCAATTCATAATAGCATAACGACCCGGAATCCCGCCCTCAGCAGGACAAAGGCCCGTTGCGACGGGGCCGGCTCAACGGAATTCGAATATCGCACATGTGCAGGGAATAATCGACTGAATTTTGCCTTAACGAGAATTCACAAACGCCGCTCGAGGCGGGCGGCTAGGTCCGGCCCCGGGCGATGAGGCCCGTGTACAGTCGCGCGACCTTTTCCATGACCGCTTCCCACGGCGTGTAAAGGGTTTGGAAGGCGGCGCGACCGGCCTTTTCGACCTCTTCGGGATGGGTCAGAAGGAACGCGATCTTCTCGGCATAGGCGTCGACGCGTTCCTCCGTGACGAAGCCGTTCCTCGAATCCGTGATGACGTCCGCCGCCGTCGTTCCCTCGAGGACGACGGAAGGCACGCCGAAGGCGGCCGCTTCCCTTAAAACCATCGAGTACGTTTCGTTCGTGGAAGGGAACGTGAAAAGGTCGGCCCGGGCATAGCAGAGCTCGAGCCGCCGGCGGTCCCGGATGAGGCCCAGGAATCTCAGGCGGTCGGATAAGCCCAGGTCCCGGGCCAGCTTCTCCAGCTCCGGCCGGGCGTAGCCCTCGCCGACGAGGAACATCTTGAACGGGATCCCCATCCTCTTGACCTGGCCGAGGGCCCTGATCAGGAAGCCGAGGTTCTTTTCGCGCGATAGAAAACCGACATAAAGCAGAACGTGGTCGGCAGCGGCCGTTCCCAGGACACCATCTCCGGCCACGGCGGCCGCTTCGGCGTCGCGGGGAGGCGTGAGGTCCGTGCCGTGAGGGATGACCTCCGGCTCCCGGCTGTAGCCGTACGACTTGAGGATATCCCTGGTGGACTTGCTCGAGACCCAGACGCTGTCCACGGACTCGTAATAGTCCACGACCTTCCCCACGATCATCCGGGTGGCTTTTTGGGAATGGAGGAGGCCGTCGACGAACTTGTGGATGGTGGAATGGAACGTGGCGACGATAGGGGCCCCATGCTTCCGCGCATAGCTCCGGGCGATCACGCCGGCCGAGAAGGGGTTGTGGGAATGGACGAGATCCAATTCCAGGTCGTGAAGCTCCCTGAGGAACGGCCGGTCGATCCATGGAAGGCCGATCCGGTAGGGATAGCGAAAGAACAGGGGCATCGAACGGTACCGAAGGACCGGGAAATCGCACCGAGCCTCGGAGCCTCCCCGCGTCCCGGGGATATCTGGGACCACGGCATAGCACTTGCCGAAGCTCTGATTGAGCCATCGGGCATAATTCCACATGACTAGGGCGACGCCGTCCATGAGCGGCGGGAACGAGTCGTTGAATTGTCCTACGGCGTATCCCACGGGCGTCCGCTTCAGCGTCCTTGACCGGGCCCCGGGCCCGCCTGGGGGAGGACGATGATCCTCCAGGAAAAATAGCCGACCGGGCGCACGGAGAGAGGGGCCCGGGTCCCGAGGAGGATCTTCTGCGGATGGCCCAGGGCCTCCAGAGGCAGAGCCACGACGAGCCTCGCGTTCTCTTTTCTGACCTCGATGGTCGCGTTGTCGAGCTCGCGGCCCTTATCGAGAACCAAATGATCGCGAGCCGAGAACCTGATGCGCAGCTTGGGCATTTGGGCGAACGGGACGTCACACCGATACCCGAAAATCCCGAACGAGAAGTGCGCTTTTTCGACGTCGGACGGGGGAACCTCGACCGCGATCAGGAGCCGGTCCCCTTGGACCTGGACAGGAGCGGCTTCGGAACCGGCGCTCTCTCGTCCGACCGTCAGGTCGGGGAAATCCCCGAAGAGCTCATTTTCCCGGACGAACGCATCGAGGAACGGCGCCCCGGCCTCATGCTGCGACTTGTGCTGCCTTAGCGCTTCGAGCTTGGTCTTCACTTCCCGCTCGTCGAGGGCCTCGGAAACCCAGCGGATGCCGTCACGCAGGGCCGGCGCAGGATTCAGTTTCCACGATTCGTGCAGGCCTGAATGCTCCGGCCAGCCGCTGAAATGCACGAGGTAGGGGAACAACGGCGGCCCTTGGGCATCCCCGTAGACGTCCCAGAGTGCGACGCGCGTGAAGACGTAGAGGGAACGGTGGTCCGGATGATTGTCGGCGGGATGGGAGAGAAAGACCTTGGTCGGCTTGAAATCCTGCAGGATCGTCCGGAGGTCCCTGACGATATCGTCCCCCCTATAGGGAGCGCCGGGCCGGTAGGCGTCCGGGTACGGAACCTCCCTGGCCCGGCTCAGGGGGCCCACGGCGGGAGGCTGGCCGCTCCAGTGATCGTACCAGATCGACTGCAAGGCATGGTCCGGATAGCCCAGAAAGGTGACCTCGTCGGCACGAAGCCCAAGCTTGGCGGCGGCTTGACGAGCCTCTCCGTCCCTGACCAAACCCATCTTCTCTACGGCGTGAGAGCCATAGACGAAGAACTTGCGGTAGATGAGGAAGGACCATTCATTGTCATCGCCGTACGTCAGGAAGACGACCCGCACCGGCAGATTGAGGGCAACGGCCTTCTGGATGATGCCGCCGCATCCCAGCGTCTCGTCGTCTGGGTGCGGCGCCAGGACGAGGACTCTGTCGCCCGGCACGGGGCCCGGCCCGCCGGGGTCGGCTTGGGCTGCGAGACCGGCGGCGGCCACGAGCAGCGGCAGGCCCGCCAGCAGAAAGAAGGCCCCTCCTTTCGCGCCCCGTCTTCTCATGATCGTCCAATGACTCTGTCGCAGCGGACGGCCTTTATGTTCGCTCGAACGGAGGAGGGCCGTTGGTGGGTCATTGTACAAGAGACGCGCGGCCCGGTCAAGCTCCGGATGACGAAGACAGGCTCCCGGCGGCCCCGCGCCGACCCCGCGACGTGTCCGCGGCGAGAGGGCCTCGATCCCCGGCCTAGGGACATTGCCCGCGGTCCGCCAATGGTCTATGATGAACGCGACGAGGAAACATTGAGCCGGTCGATCGCTGAGCGGCGGCACGTCGAGACCCGTGTCCCCCGCGGGGTGCGCCGGTGACCGTCCTCGCCCTCGCCGCCGTCGTGCTCGGCGTCTCCGTCGTCGCCGGCCTCCTCGGCGCCCTGACCGGGCTCGGCGGCGGGGTCGTCATCGTGCCCTTCCTGACCCTGGCCATCGGGGTCGACATCCGTTACGCCATCGGCGCCTCGCTCATCTCGGTCATCGCCACATCCTCGGGCGCCGCCTCAGCCTATGTCAAGGAGGGCTTCAGCAACATCCGTGTGGGGATGTTCCTCGAGCTCGGCACGACCCTCGGCGCCATCGCCGGCGCCCTCCTGGCCGCCGCTGTCCGACCCTCGGCGATCGCCGTCGTCTTCGGCTTTGTCCTCATCGGCAACCTCCTCGCGTCCCTCTCCGCCCGCCGCGACGGAATGCCCGGGCCCCCGCAGGCTCCGGACCGACTGGCCGGGCGGCTCCGCATGGACGGCGAATATCCGTCGCTTCACGGAGTCGTCCCCTATCACGTCCGGCGCGTGCCAGCGGGGCTCGGCCTGATGTCCGTGGCCGGAGCGCTCTCGGGCCTCCTGGGGATCGGCTCCGGGGCTCTCAAGGTCATCGCCATGGACCGGCTCATGGGGATGCCCTTCAAGGTCTCGACGGCGACCAGCAACTTCATGATCGGCGTCACCGCCGCGTGCAGCGCCGGCATCTACTTCCATCGCGGCTACATCGACCCCGGGCTGACCATGCCGGTCATGCTTGGGGTGCTCGCCGGTTCGGTCGCCGGGACGCGGGTGCTTGTGCGGACGCCGACGCGGCGGCTCCGCTGGCTTTTCGACGCGGTCATCCTTGCCCTGGGCGTGGAGATGATCTTCAATGGTCTCACGGGACGGATCTGAAGCCGGCCGCCGCCGCGGCTGGACGGAGGCCGACGTCGACGTCGTCATCAGCCGCATCCTGCGTACGGGGCTGACCCTTTCGGCGGCGCTCGTCGCCGCCGGGGCGGCGATATTCCTGGCCCGGCACGGGGGCGAGACGGCTGCCTATCGCGTCTTCCGCGGCGTGCCCCCGGATTATCGGGAGGTCGGCGGCGTGATCAGGGCCGCGGCCGGATTCCGTGGCCGCGGGTTGATCATGGCGGGGCTCATCCTTCTCGTCGCCACCCCGGTCGCCCGCGTCGCCTTTTCCGTCCTGGCCTTTCTGCGGCAGCGCGATTACGTTTTCGTCGCCGTGACCCTGGCGGTCCTGGCCATCCTCTTGTTCAGCGTCTTCTGGCTCGGCCTTCGCTGACCGGAGGTTGACAGCCGTCGGCGCGGGTCCTATGTTCCGGGCAGCCGGGGCGCAGAAAAGCCGTCCTGAGCAGGATGCGAATTCTGGGCTTTCCGCCGGCGGTCAGATAGCTTCTCCGGGCCCTTCATGGACGGCGCCGGACCCCACCCGGCAGGCGCCTCGCCGCCGGTCGGAAGGGGGCATAAACTCTTGGCTCTTAGGCGTTCTGCCCTCTTTGAGCGCGGAGCTTTTCCTTGATGGACGCCAGCGTCATCCCGCATTTGCTCAGGGCGAACAGGCAGACGGCGAGGAGCGGGAGATTGAGGAATATGTAGGCCACGATCGAGAATCCGGCCGCGTCCGTCCTGCCGACACCGAGCAGGGTCAGGGCGACGACGCAGAAGAACTGGTAGGTGCCGATGCCCGCCGGTGCGACGGGCACGGCCGTGCCGAACAGGGTGATGAAGAAGACGGCGACCGCGGCCTGGAAAGGGAGCCGGAGTCCATACGCCATCATCAGCAGCCAGAGAGAGGTGGCCTGGAGCGCGTACATCAGGAGCGAGATCACGAAGGCGCCCAGCAAGCCGCGCGTGAAGCCGATCGAGCGGAATCCGTCGCCCAGGCGTTCGATGAGGGACGACAGTTTGATGCGCACCTTTCCCCGGCGCACGCCGGGCGGAGAACCCGCTTCTCCGGAGCGCCTTTTCCGGGTCGATAGGAACAGGACAAGGCCGACTAAGGCAATGACGACCCCGCCGAAGATGTCGGCGGCCCGGTCAAGGTTCCTGGGCAGCTTCACGGCGACGGCCGTGACGCCGATCCCGACGGCCAGCCAGACGGCGTCGAAGAGGCGCTCCAGGGCGATCGAGGGCAGGACGGAAACGAACGGCTTCGACATCCAGTCCGAGATGAAATAGCCCCGGGTGACCTCGCCAAAGCCGAAGGGGACGATAAAGGTCATTCCCAGGCCGCAATAGACGGCCTGGGTCGTGCGCAATAGGCGGACGGGCCCCAGCGGCGCCAGCAGAAGTCGCCAGCGATACCCTTGGCCGACGAAGCTCAGCAGCTGGAGGACAACGGCCGCCGCTGCCAATGGCCAGCGGAAGCCGGCGATGCTCTTGGCGAAGTCGCTCCACTGCGTATTGCGGAAGACCCAGGCTAAGCAGACCGCAGCGAGGACGCACCCCGCGGCTATCCTGAGTCCCCTTGTCTTGAAGATATTCGCCATGGTTTCCGGAATCCTGCCGTAATTCCCGGGAGGCCACTCTATCAGAGCCCATCGCCCCTGTCCATTTCTCCTGTCCTGTTGCGCCGGCGATGTCAACGGGCCGGCGGGGGAGGAGCGGGCGCCTGTTGTCAAGAATCCTCTCCTCCGTTATGATTGATCGTCCCGATGCGAAGAATCTGGAAGCTTTTTTCCTCGGTCAGGCTGGCCATCGCCCTCCTCATCCTCCTCGCTGCGGCCTCGCTCGTCGGGACCCTCGTCCCCCAGGGCCTGCCCGCGGCCGCCGCCGCCGCGCGCTACGGACGGCTTTCCGGCCTCTTCTCGGCCCTCCGGCTGACGGGCGTTTACCATTCGGCCTGGTTCCTGGCCCTGCTTCTCCTCCTCGCCGTCAACACCGCCGTCTGCACGATCACCCGGCTCCCGGCGAAATGGCGCCGCGCCACGGCGCCAGAGGTTGCGTCGGACCCGGCGGCCCTCCAGGCCTCAAAGGTCCACTGCCGCTTCGGCCAGGGCGGCCCGGCCGCGGCCGTCCGGGCGCGGCTCGAGACGCTGCTGGCCGCCCGCCGCTACCGCGTCCGGAGCGAAAGGCGGGAGAAACGGACGAGCCTGCTGGCCCAGAAGCGGCGCCTCGGCCTCTTCGGGTCGGACGCGGTCCACCTCGGGCTGCTCGTCATCATCTGCGGCGGGGTCGTCAGCGGCCTGGCCGGCGTCCGCGGCCAGCTCGAGCTCTCAGAAGGGCAAACGGCCCGAGTCCCCGGCGCGGGCTTTGATATCCGGCTCGACCGCTTCGAGACCGAATACTACCCCCAGGGCACGGTCAAGGCCTGGAAAAGCACGGTCACCCTGCTCGAGGGCGGCGCGGCCGTCCTGACCCGGACGATCCAGGTCAACCGTCCGCTGTCCTACAAAGGATTCAACTTCTACCAGACGAGCTACGGCGCCGACTGGGAGAACGCGCTCCTCGAAATCGGGGTCCGCAAGAAGAGCGACCCCTCCTTCGACCGGACCGTGCGGCTGCGGGCGAGGGAGAGGGCGGCCCTGGACGACCGGGACGTCAGCCAAGTCTCCGTGGCCCGCTTCGTGCCCGATTTCGTCCTCGGCGAGGGGGGACGCGTCGAGTCGAGGTCCGGGGAGCCGAACAACCCGGCCGCCGAGGTCGAGGCCTGGAAGGACGGCCGGAAGGTCTTCTCCGGCTGGGTCTTCGCCAGGTACCCCGATTTTGAGCGGTCGCATGCCGGGAAGCCGGCCGACCTTTCCTTCGTCCTCAGGTCTTTCCGCCCCTCGGAGTTCTCGGCCCTCGAGGCGGCCCTCGACCCCGGCGTCGGCCTCGTCTGGGCCGGTTGCCTCCTCGTCGGGGCCGGCTTCTTCCTCGTCTTCTACTGGACGCCGCGCGAGATCCGGGTCGTCCTCGACGAGGGACGGGAGCGGACCGAGGTCACGGCCGCCGGCCACGCGGCCAAGGCGCGCGAGGTCCTCGAGGCCGAGTTCGGCGAGATCATGGAATCCCTCAGGAGGTCCGCATGACCGAGGCGACGCTCTTCACCACCGCGTTCATCCTCTATCTCCTGTCGGCGGCCTTCTATTTCGCGGCCCTCTTCACGCGGAAGGAGAAACCGGCCAAGCCGGCCCGGGCCCTGGCCTTCGCCGGCCTCGTCCTCCATTCCGCCGCCCTCCTCCTCCGGACCGTCCAGAGCGGCCACGCCCCGTTCACGAACATGTACGAGTCCCTCTCGTTCTTGTCGTGGGCCGTCGTCGCCGCCTTCCTCATGGTCGAGCGGCGGGCCCGCGTCCCCCGTCTCGGCCCCTACCTCATGCTCATCGTCGTCGGGCTCGTGGCCCTGGCCTCCTCGCCGCTCATGCCCAAGGGCGCGACGCCGCTCGTGCCGGCCCTCCAGAGCTATTGGCTCTGGCTCCACGTTTCGGTGACGCTCCTCGGCGAGGCCTTCTTCGCCGTGGCCTTCGTCTCGAGCCTCCTCTACCTTCGGGCCGACACGGAAGAGAAGCGCCAGAGGCTGGACTCCGTGAGCTACCGCTGCGTCGCCGTCGGCTTCCCCCTTTTTACCCTCGGCGGCCTCGTCTTCGGCATGGTCTGGGCGTACAAGGCGTGGGGGAGTTACTGGAGCTGGGACCCGAAGGAGGTCTGGAGCCTCATCACCTGGCTCATCTTCGCCCTGTATCTCCATACCCGGATCGTCCGGGGCTGGAAGGGGAAACGGTCGGCCGTCATCGCCGTCATCGGCTTCCTGGCCGCCCTCTTCACCTATTTCGGCGTGAACTATCTCCTCTCCGGGTTCCACAGCTACGCCTGAGGCCCCCGCGGGCAGGGAATATTTCCCTCCAGGAGTTGTAGGAAGAATGGGAGCTCCGATGAAGCCGTGCGAGCATCCCGAGGATGCCGAGCTCGTCCGGAAAGCCCGAGAGGGAGACGTGGACGCTTTCGAGGGCCTGGTCAGGAAATACCAGCAGCAGGTTTATGCCGTCTGCCGCCGCCTGACCGGCGCGCACCAATCGGCCGACGACCTCGCCCAAGAGACCTTCATCAAGGCCTATTTCGCCCTGGAACGCTTCGACCCGCGCTGGCCCGTCTATCCCTGGCTCCGGAGGATCGCCGTCAACGCGAGCCTCAATTATCTGAAGGTCCGGGGCCGGGAGCGGTCGCTCGACGAGGCATCAGGGGCCGAACGCCTGGCCGACCCCCGTCCCGCCGACAGCCGGCCCGAGGTCCGGCTCGAGCGGGCCGAGTTCGAGGCGAGGTTCGAACGGTCGGTCGCGTCACTGCCCGAGGAGCAGAGGAGCGTCTTCGTCCTGAAGTTCTACGAGGGCCTGAGCTACGAGGAGATCGGCCGGACGCTGGGCGTGCCGGCCGGCACCGTCATGTCCCGGCTCAACCGGGCCAGGCAGAAGCTCAAAACACTCCTGGCGGACTCCCTGGAGAGGAGAGCCTGAGATGAGACACCGGAAGGCCCGGGAACTCCTCGGCGCCTGCCACGACGGCGAGCTCGCCGGCCGCCGCCGCGCCTCCGTCGAGCGGCACGTCGAGGCCTGCCCGCAATGCCGCCGCGACCTCGATTTTCTCGAGGCCCTCGACGGGCTGCCGAGAACATCCCCCTCCGTTCCCGGCGAGGCCGAGTACTGGGCGTCCTTCGCCGGCCGGGTCCGGGAGGGGATCACCCGCCGGCCGGCCGGGGCCCCCGCATCCGAGGTTGCAGAGGCTCACATATTCGACGATGTCTTTTTCCGGCCGCAGAAGAATACCGGCACCAAGGCCGCCGTCCTTCCCCTCTCGCTCGTGGCCCACGCGGCGATCGTCCTGCTCCTCATCGTGATCCCGCTGATGAAGACGGGCCAGCCGCCGAAGGTCGAGGTCTACAGCGCGTTCCTGGCGCCGCCGCCTCCTCCGCCGCCGCCACCGCCGCCGCCGGCCAAGAAGAAGGCGACGACGAAGACGGCGCGGATCAAGCCGGTCCAGACGCAGGCCGCGGTCGAGCCGGGCCGTCTGGTGGCGCCGGTCGAGATCCCGGACCAGATCGCCGAGGAG
>DATKJS010000016.1:0-31465 GCA_035543515.1 Terriglobales bacterium
TCGGACAGGTCGTTCCGCCCAAGCTCACCACGGAACCCGACCCCTCCTTCGCGGAGGACGCGGTCTCCAACCATCGCCATCCGGACCTCGACACGGACGTCTATCTCTACATCAACCATTGGCGGAACTCCCTGCCCGCCGAGGGGCACGGCGGGTTCATCGAGCGGGACATCCTGACGCCCGGCGACCCGCTGCATCCGGCCAAGAAAGGCGCCGTCCTGAAATACATCAAGGCTTACAGGCGGGCCGCGCTCGAGCCGCGCTGCTCGACCCAGTCCTTCAAGAGCGACAAGGAGCAGGTGTTCCTGTGCGTCTTCAGCGGTCAGGGGCGGGTCGAGGCGGGAGGCCGGGCGGCCGACCTCGAAGAAGGGATGGCCGTCGTCCTCCCGGCCGGTCTTGCCTACCGGTTCACGAACCCCCACGACGACAACTTCGAGACGATCATGGTCGTCGAGGAGGTCCCGGCCGGCTTCGCGCCGAACGACCGCATGTCGGTCGGCGACTACCGCGTGACGACGCCCAGCGTCGGCATGCACTGGGCCCACATCGGCCGCGGCTTCACCTGGGACACGCCGCCCAAGTTCGCCAATCCCATGGGCTTCGCCGCCGTCTCGATCGACAAGTTCGACATCGCGCAGCCCCATGTCCACGGCCCGGGCTGCGAGGAGGTCTGGTGCCAGCTGCGCGGGACGAGCCTGCTTCTCTTCGGCAACCGCCTGATGAGGCAGGAGCCGGGCGAGGCCTTTCTGGTCCCGCCGAACAGGAAGGTCCCGCACAGCTCGATCAATGCCACCGACGGGCCCATGCTCTGGCTCTATATGGGGAACCGCCACGACCAGGTCAAGTAGGATGAGGCCCGCCGGGCGGAAGGAGGGAGTCATGGATCCGCACCGTCAGCGCGTCGTCTTTCGAGCGGTCATCGCCTTGCTCAGCGCGGGCGTTCTCTTCTGGCCCGCCGCCTGCGCCAGGAAGCCGGACTGGGCGGCGAAGAACGAGAGAATCATCGCCGAGCAGAAGATCGCCGTCCGCACCCGCGCCGACATCCCCGCCGTGCGGCTGAAGCCGGGTCTCGCGGACGGCGTCGTGACCCCGGTCGCCTCGCTGCCGGAAACCCCGCTCGCCCCGGGCGTCAAGGCGTGCCTCTACTGGGGCAAGGGCAACCTCGTCGCCTGGCTGACCTTCGACGCGGGCGCGGCGCTCCCCGAGGAAACCCTGCCCGCCGAGCGGATCATGGTCGTCATGAAGGGCGAGGTGCGGCAGCTCCTCGGCGGAGACCAGGCCGAGATGCGGGCCGTCCCCCGGGAAACGCCCGACGGGACGCACGGCGGAACACCCCGGAACGACTTCGTCTATCTCGAGAAGGGCTCTCGGAACGGCGTCCAGGCCGGGCCTGCCGGCGCCGAGATCGTCGAGGTCTACTGGCCGCCGCGTGCCGACTATCTGGCGAAGGCCGGCGCGAAGGACGTCCCGGCGGAATTCCCCCAGGCGGCGTTCCCCATCGCCCCCACGGTCCGGCCCGGGGCCGTCGGGGACCTCAACGGCCTCCAGCTCACCGAGCTCCAGCCCGGCGCCGAGTCCCGGCTCATCGGCGGGCACGGGGCGCAGCTGAGCTTCCTCAGGATGAGCCCGGGCCTAAGCTTCGCGACGCACCTCCACCCCGAAGAGCAGGTCATGATCGTCCTCCGCGGCTCGATCGACGAGCTCATCATGGACGGCACCACGATGATGAAAAAGGGCGACCTTCTCTACCTGCCCGCAACCATGGTCCACGGCGGGAAGGTCGGCGACGCCGGCTGCGACGTCCTCGACGTCTTCTTCCCGCCGCGGCCGGACTACGAAGCCAAGAGGCAGGCCCGGGAGGCCGCCTTCCACGCCATCATCCCGGCCGACGCGAAGCTCGAGCTCCTCGTGGACGGCGCCAAACAGGGGCCGGGGCTCATCTTTACGGAGGGCCCGAAGTGGCTCGGCGGCAAGCTCTATTTCTCGAGCATGGCCTTCGACCAGGCCTGGAAGGGCGACCCGAAGAAGAGCGTGACGGTCGAGATGGCGCCCGACGGGACCTACCGCTATATCCAGCGCGGCATCCTGACCAACGGGCTGATGCCGCTCGCGAACGGGAACCTGGCCGCCTGCGACATGTTCGGGCACCGCCTCGTCGAGATGACGACCTCGGGCCGGGTCGTGCGCACGCTCGCCAGCCGCTACGGAGGCAAGCCGATCGACGGGCCCAACGACGTCGTCGTCGACCGGCGCGGAGGCCTCTACTTCACCGACCCGCAGTTCACGCCCGAGGCGAAGAAGTTCCAGCCGGGCCGGAGCGTCTTCTACCTGACGCCGGAGGGCAAGCTCGTCCGCGTCATCGAGCCCGACGTCTTCGCCATGCCCAACGGCCTCGTCCTCACGCCCGACGGGAAAACCCTTCTCGTCAACAACACCTACGACAGCGAAACCTTCTGGAACGTGCGCACGGACAAGGCCAATTTCATCTGGGCCTACGACGTCCATCCGGACGGGACGCTCTCCGGGCTCCGCAAGTTCTGCGAGCTCCGCCTGACGCCGGAGGTCCTCGAGCGCCGCGGCCGGTCGACGAGCGCCGACGGCATGACCATCGACGCGCGGGGCGACCTCTTCGTCGCCACTTACCTCGGGCTCCAGATCTTCGACGCCCGCGGGGAGTTCGTCGGCGTCGTCAATACCCCCGTCTTCCCGGTCAGCTGCTGCTTCGGCGGCGACGACATGAAGACGCTCTACATGATGGCGTACAACAAGGTCTACAGCATCCTCACGAACGTCACCGGGTTCCGGTATCCTCCGAAGTGACGGAAGCCGGGGCGGGGAGGTCGACCATGAACCGACGCGCGCTGGCCAGGCGGTCGTTCCTGAAGTTCGGCGCCGGCGCCGTGGGCGGCGCGGCCCTCGGCGGGGTCCTGGGCGCGGGCAAGGCGCTCTTCCCCGCCCAGGCGCTGCGGGCGCCGGCGGCCCGGCCCTTCCACGCCTTCGGAAAGGCGGCGGGACCCGCCCGCGTCTCGCTCGTCAAGGGCAAGAGCCGCTACGACATCGTCTTCCAGTCGCTCAAGCTCATCGAGGACGACATCGTGAGGTCGATCGGGCGGAAGCGGATCCTGATCAAGCCGAACATCGTCCTCGACAGCTGCGCCGCCTGCGTCACCCACGTCGACGCCGTCCGGGCCGTCCTGGACTTCCTCGGGCCCCATCTCAAGGACCGCATCCTGATCGGCGAGTCGAGCGTCCAGGACACGATGAAAGGCTTCCATTACAACGGCTACGGCGAGCTCGAGAGAAACTACAACGTCAAGCTCCTGGACCTCAACCGCGACACCTTCAGGACGCGCTACGTCCTCGGCCTGAACAACAGGCCGACGCCGATCCGGATCATCGACACGTTCTTCGACCCCGATCTTTACATCATCTCCCTCGCCCGGATGAAGACCCACAACTACGTCTTCGTCACCCTGTCCATCAAGAATGTCATCATGGCCTCCCCTCTCAACGACGCCCAGGGCAACGACAAGGGCCTGATGCACCAGGCGCCGCCGGCCCGGAACGACCTCCTCCACTACAACATGTTCCACATCGCCCAGGAGATCTTCCCCGACCTGGCCGTCATCGACGGGTTCGTCGGCATCGAGGGGAACGGCCCGGCCTGGGGCGCGCCCATCAGCTCGAAGGTCGCGCTGGCCAGCCTCGACGCCGTGGCGGCCGACATCACCGGGACGCGGGTCATGGGCTTCGACCCGAAGCAGATCAATTACCTCAACGCCATGGCCGAGGGCGGGCTCGGGCAGGGGGATTGCGACAAGATCGAGCTCCTGGGGACGCCCCTCGACCAATGCGTCACGAAGTATAAGCCCAACGAAAGGATGGCGGAGCTCTACAAGCTATGACGGATGGGAACCCTCAGGTCAGGCCCCTGCGTCGCTTCTATAGGAAATACGCCTTCACTCTCTGGGTCCTCGTCGCCGTCGCCGTCTCGATGCTCCGGCCGGCGGCCTTCCGCTCCTGGTTCGGGACGGACCTCAAGGTCCTCATCGTCCCCCTCATCCAGGTCATCACCTTCGGCATGGGCACGACCCTGAGCGCCAGGGACTTCCGGAACATCATCGTCATGCCCTGGCCCGTCTTCATCGCCCTGACCCTGCATTTCTTCATCATGCCGCTCGTCGGCTTCACCATCGCCATGACCTTCGGTTTCCCGGCCGAGGTGGCGGCCGGCGTCATCCTCATCGGCTCGGTCTCGAGCGGCGTCGCCTCGAACGTCATGACCTATCTCGCCCGCGGGAACGTGCCCCTGGCGGTGACCATCACGTCGGCGTCGACCTTGCTCTCCCCGTTGGCGACGCCGTTCTGGATGAAGACCCTGGCTGGCCGGCTGGTGCCGGTCGATTTCGTGGCCATGATGCTATCGATCCTCAACATGATCATCGTCCCGATCGCGGCCGGGCTCGTCGCCAACCGCCTCCTCTACGGCAAGAAGCCGTGGGCGAACAGGGCCGCGACCCTGGCCGCCGCCGCGGTTTTCTCACTCGCCGTCGCGGCCGCCGTCCTCCTGACACCCATGCGCTGGTGGGGCGGCCTCGCCGTCCTCAGGCACGGCGTCCTCCTGGGCTTCCTTCTCCTGGGCCTGACCGCGCTCGCCAAGCTCGTCATCTCCGTCCTGCTCAAGGGGCCGCCGAACTGGATGGACAAGACGCTGCCCGTCGTGTCCATGGCCGGGATCTGCCTCATCATTGCCATCATCACCGCCCAGTCGCGCAACGAGCTTCTGGCCGTAGGCCCGCTCCTCGTCCTGGCGGCCGTCCTCCATAACGGCACGGGCTACGGGCTGGGCTACGCGGGAGCGCGGCTGGCCCGCCTGGACGAGAGCGCCTGCCGGGCCGTGGCCATGGAGGTCGGCATGCAGAACGGGGGGATGGCCTCGGGGATCGCCGTCGACGTCCTCAAGAGCACCAGCGCCGCGCTGGCCCCGGCCATCTTCGGGCCGTGGATGAATATCTCGGGGTCGCTTCTCGCCGGCTGGTGGCGGCGGCGGCCCGTTCAGGCGGAGCCGGGGGGGGGGACGCCCGATGGCGGCGTCCGTCCGCCGGCGACGGAAAGCTGAGCTTTCGAACGGAGGGTGCACCATGAAGAGCGACAAGCCCATATCCAGGCGGTCGGCCATCGGCAGGATGGCGGTCGTGGGGGCGGCGTCCGCGCTGGGGGCGGCGGCCTCGCCGCTGGACGTGCGCGGCGATGTCCCAAGGCGCGCCGGCCGCAAGGCCGATATCTTCGCCCTTATCGGCGACCGCTGGCACAGCTTCGATTACATCCGGACGGCGCTCACGCGCACGCTGGTCAAGGAGTCCGGGGTCTCGGTCACGTTCGTTCCGGCTCCCTCCGATTTCTCCGCCGAAACGCTGGCCGGCCATAAGCTTCTCCTGATGCTCTGCGACGGCTTGTCTTTTCCCGGCGGCTACATGACGACGTATCCTTTCATGGACCCCGAAAAAGTGAGGATCGTGAGCGATCCGCCGCTCCCCGCGTTGGACGAAACGGCCGTGAACTGGCTCACGGCCCGACAGGCCAAGGTCATCCGCGCCTTCGTCGAAGGGGGAGGCTCGGCCTGGTTCTTCCACAACGCCAGCTACATCTCCGGCGGAAACGCGGATTTCCGCCACGTGGAAGGGGCGCTGTTCACCGGCCATACCGCGTTCCGGCCGTACAAGATGAAGATCGTCAACCACGACCACCCCGTCACCCGGGGCGTGAGCGATTTCGTCGTGACCGAGGAACAGCACTACGTGATCTACGACAAGGACCCCAAGGCCGTCCTCGTGCGGAGCGTCAACGAGCAGGGGCTGGAGTTCAAGACCGAGAAGTACGGCAACCAGGGCTCGACCTGCGAGGCGTGCTGGGCCTACGACTACGGCAAGGGGCGCGTTTGCTTCATGGCCCCCGGGCACACCATCCCCAGCTTCTGGAATCCGGAGTACGTCAAGCTCCAAAAGAACGCCCTGAAGTGGCTTCTGAGGGAAACCTGAGATACGGCGGGGGATCGCGGGACTGACGTCGAATTCGTCAGGTTACGCCAAGCCGCCGGGCCAAGTGACCAAGCGCGGCAGACGGCGACGCGCCCGGCGGGCGGTCATTCGTAGCGCAAGGCTTCGATGGGGTCGAGACGCGAGGCCTTCCAGGCCGGGTAAAAGCCGAACACGATGCCGACGGTGACCGAAACCGCGACGGCGACGACGATCGCGGTGAGCGAGGTCAGAGTCGGCCAATTCAGGAACTTCGTGATGGCCACCGACGCCACGCGGCCGACCAGGATCCCCGCGACCCCGCCGGTCAGGCAGAGCACGGTCGCCTCGACGAGGAACTGTTTCAGGATGTCGCTTTCCCGGGCGCCGACGGCCATGCGGAGCCCGATCTCCCGGGTCCGCTCGGTCACCGACACGAGCATGATGTTCATGATGCCGACCCCGCCCACGACGAGCGAGATCATGGCCACAATGAGCAGCAGATTGGTCATCACCTTGCTGGCCGAGGCCAGCGCCTCCGAGACCTCGGCGAGGTCGCGGATCCTGAAGTCGTCGGGCGCCCCCGGCTGGATGTGATGCCTGTCCCGGAGCAGGCTGGTGATTTGGCGGATGGCCACCGGAATGTTCTCCGGCGACGCCGCGGAGACCCAAACGTCGTCGAGGTCGACGAACCGCATCAGCTGGGGCATGTCCGCGGCTTGAACCGCCGATTTCTGCGGATAGAGCTGCGCTTGCTGATTCGGGTAAAGCTGGTTGAGGGTGTTGACCTGGCTGGACGTCGACGCGCCGGCCAGGGATTGGACGGACTGCCTCGAACCCGAGACCCGGAACTTGACGGTGGTCCAGGGAGCCATCACGAAATCGTCCTGGTCCCTCCCCATCATGTTCGCGCCCTTGCGGCTGAGGACGCCGACGATCTTCATGTTGACGTTCCTCATCCGCACCATCTTGCCGAGGGGCGGCTCGTCTCCGAACAACTGGCGGACGATGGTCTGGCCGACGACACAGACGGCGGCCGCGCTTCGCACATCGTCTTCCGTGAAAGGCTCGCCGGCCGAGAGGCCCCATTTCCGGATGATGAGGAAGTCGGGCGTCGTGCCGAGGATGTTGTTGGGAAACCAGTTTCGGTTGCCGTGGACGAGCTGCGCCCGGGTATCGACGCTCGGGGCCACGTACGGGACGGCCGGGCATTCCCGGCGGATCGCGTCGGCGTCATCCGGGGTTAGGGTGACACGGCCCCCGCCGCCTGAACTGACCCCGGCCACGAGCATGTAGTTCGGGTCGATCTGGATGATATTGGCCCCCAGGCTGCTGATCGTCTTGGCGATCGAGTCGGTCGAGCCGCGGCCGATCTCCATCATGGCGATGACGGAGGCGATGCCGATGATAATCCCCAGGCACGTCAGGACCGAGCGCATGACGTTCCGGCGCAGGGCGCGGAAGGCCATCCTGAGGGCCCGGAAAAGGGTTTTCATTGCACCTTCCTCCGACAGGCCGTCAGCGCCGGATGACTTGGGGAACGAACGGGCTTCGGGCGGCCGTCTGCGCGGACTCGGCGACCTCGCCTGTGACGACCTCTTGCCCCTCGAGCGAGGTGTCGGCCGTGACGGCGGTGTTCGTGCCGTCCGATATCCCGAGCTTCACCTTCACGGGGCGAACGTAATTTCCGGCCTTCACCCAGATGACGCCGTAGCGCTCAGTCGCGCCACCCCCGCGCCCGGGAGGGCCCGGCTCCGGGTCAACCGATTTCCCGTTACGCGCCTCCGGCGAGACCTGCGCCGGAGACGAGGGGGACCACCTCAAGGCCGCGTTGGGCGCCAGCAGCGAATTGGGCGCTTTTCCAACGACGAAGTGAACATTGGCCGTCAGGTACGGCAACAGAATGCTCTCAGGGTTCTCCGTGTTGACCTCGACGGTGTACATCACAACGTTCTGGGTCATGGTCGCATTGAGGCGCACCTTGCCGACCGCGGCCTGGAATTCCCTGCCCGGGAAGGCGTCGCACGCGAAGGTCACGGGCCCGCCGGGAACGATGCGTCCCACGTCCGCCTCGTTCACGGCGACCCAGATCTGCATCCTCGTCAAATCCTTGGCGATGAGGAACAGGCTGGGCGCATTGAGGCTGGCGACCACGGTCTGGCCGATGTTGACGCGCCGGTCGATGATGACGCCCTTGACCGGCGACTTGATAGTGCAGAACGCCAGGTTCCGTTGGGCCTTGTCGACCATCGCCTGGGCGATCACGACGGAAGCCTTGGCTTGAGCCAGGGCAGCTTCGCTCATCGACACGCTGGCCTGGGAGGTCTCGCGAGCGGCCTTGGCGGCCTCGTAGTCGGCGTCGGCCAGGAGTTTGCGACGGGCCAACGCCTCCGCGCGCTTCCAGTTGGCCTCGTCGACGGCGAGTTTCGCCTTCGCCTGCTCGAGACTGGCGGCGGCGCTCAGCAGGCCGGCCTTGTCCTTCTCCAGCTGCGCTTTGTTCAAGGCGAGGTCGGCCGCATAGACGGAATCGTCGATCCTCGCCAGGATCGTCCCTTCCTCGACGATCGAGCCGTAATCGATGGGTTTGCCCTTCTTGTCCAAGCCGAAAGACCGGATGAGACCGGCCACCTGCGCGCCGACGTCGATCACCTCCACCGGTTCGATCGTCCCCGTGGAGTTGATGGTCGCCGTGAGGTCGCCGCGCTTGATGACCGCCGTGGTAAACACGAGCTTGGGACCCCGCCCGTCATGCCAGATCAGGAAGCCGACGGCGACCACCAGGACGAGAGCGGGAACCAGGAATATGGGTTTCTTGAGCAGAGCCGGCAGTTTCATCTTTCGATCAGACTCCTAAGCATCCGGATTCCGGGCTCTCGAGGAAGCCTCAGCGGCTCGTGTCCCGGACGCCCGGGGCCAACATGTTTTCGACGATCATGAGCTCGAATTCTTCCCATAGCTCCAACTCTTCATCCTAGCACATTGACCCTCAGCTCACAAACGCGGACCTCCGGGACGGCCTCGGAATGCGCGGGCGCCCGGGACGCATCCCGTCGAGTTGACTTTTGGGCGCGGCGCCTATAAAAGTGTCCTCATGAGAATTCGAATCCGGCAATTCTTAACCCATCAAGGAGTCCCCATGAGAGCTTCGTTCATCCGTCACCGGCTCATCGTCCCCCTCGTCCTGGTCTTGAGCCTCCTCGCCGCCTCGGCTCCGGCATCCGCCCAGACGGCCGCCGCCACGGCCCCGGCCAAGAAGGCGATGACCGTCGACGACTATTCCAAGTGGCGGACCATCTCCGGCCAGGCCCTGTCCGCCGACGGGAAATGGCTCGCCTACGTCCTGGAGCTCACAAATGTCCTGCCGGCCGAGACCAAGCCGGTCCTGCGCATCGTGAACCTCGAGACAAACGCGGACGTGACCGTGAATGACGCGACCGCCCCCGTCTTCTCGCCCGACTCTCAATGGCTCGCCTATCAGGTCGACCCCGGCGCGGCCCAGCGGGCTCGACAGAACCGCGGCGGGATGGGCGGTTCGGGCAACGCGCCCTCCGGGAACGCTCCTTCGGCGCAGCCCTCGCCGGGGCAGACCGGGCCCGCGCCCGGCCAGGCCGAACAGCCGGGACAGCAGGGCCAGCGCGGCGGCGGCGCCGCGCCCATCCCGCCCCGTCGCGTCGAACTGCGGAATCTCGCGACCGGGGCCGTCCGGTCCTGGGAGGATATCGGCACCTTCGCTTTCGCCCCGACATCCTCCCACTTGGTCCTCCGGAGGCGCGGAGGTGAGGCCGCCGCCCCCATGGGCCCGCGGGGAGGCGGGATGCCGCCCCAGGCCCCGCCCGCGGCCGCGCCCGCCGCCGCCCCGACCGGTCCCCGGGGCCGGGACGCCGTCCTCGTCGACCTGCGGACGGGCCGCTTCCAGCTCCTCGGGAGCGTCGCCGACTTCGCTTTCAACAAGAGCGGCGAGCTCCTCGCCTACACCGTCGACGCGGCGCCGAAGGACGGGAACGGGCTCTTTGTCTTCGACGCCCGCAGCGGCCGCGTGACGCCCCTCGACAACGACGCCAGGAGCTACAACCGCCTGGCCTGGAACGACGAGGGCACGGCCCTGGCGGTCCTCAAGGGGAACGAGGTCGAGAAGATGCGCGAGAGGGACGACGTTCTCATCGCCTTACCGGACGTCGCCGCCGCCCTGAAGGACGGCTCCTCCGCCCCGGCACCGGCCGTTCTCGACCCGGCCAAGGCGGGGGGCTTTCCGATGGGCTGGGTCGCAAGCGACCGGGCCGGCCTCGCCTGGAGCGAAGACGGGAAGCGCGTCTTCTTCGGGATCAAGGAGCAGGTCCCCGCCCCCGACACGACCCGCAAGTCGACCGACGAAGCGGCCAACGTGGACGTCTGGAACACCAACGACGACCGGATCCAGTCGCTCCAGATGGTCCGGGCCGAGCAGGACCGCGACTTCACCTTCCGCGCGGCGTTCGACGTCGCGGCCGGCAAGTTCATCCGGCTCGCCGACGAGACGATGCGGGAGCTCGACGTAGCCGAGAAAGGCGTCTGGGCCGTCGGCCTGGACACCCGGACCTATCTGCGGAACCAGAGGGTCCTCCCGGCCGGGGATTTTTATCGCGTCAACACGTCCACGGGCGAGCGGACGCTCATCGCCAAGGGCCAGCTCCTCGGCCGCCACGTCTTCGGCCTCCATCCGCGCGGCACCCATTTCCTCTATTGGAAGAACGGGGCGGTCGTGGCCTACGACTTCGCCGCCGGGACGGCCAAGGCCCTCGGCGCCGGGATGGTCGACTTCACCGACACCGAGGACGACCATCCGGGGGCCAAGCCGTCCTACGGCATCGCGGGCTACACGAGCGACGGCAAGGGCATCATCGTCAACCACCGCTACGACCTGTGGCTCGTCCCTCTCGACGGGTCCGCGCCCAGGAACCTGACGAACGGCGCGGGGGCGAAGAGGGAGATCCGCTTCCGCCTCCTCCGCGTCGAGCCGTCCGACCCGGCCCAGCCGCGCCCGGCTGCGGCCCGCCAGATCTTCGACTTGGCCAAGCCGCAGACCCTGTCCGCCTACGGCGAATGGACGAAGAAGTCGGGCTATTACGAGCTGGCGGACGGAAAGCTCAAGGAGCTCGTTTACGAGGACGCCTCCTACGGCAATCCCGTCAAGGCCCTCAAGGCCGACGTGTTCCTGTTCACCCGCCAGACCTTCGTCGAGTTCCCGGACCTCCGCATCTCGGGGCCAGGGTTCAAGAGCTCGAGGAAGGTCTCCGACGCCAATCCCCAGCAGAAGGACTTCCTCTGGGGGCATCGCATGCTCTTCGACTACACGAACAGGGACGGCAAGCGCCTCCAGGGCATCCTGGCCATCCCGGACGGCTATAAGCCGGGCGAGAAGCGGCCGATGATCGTCATCTTCTACGAGAAGAACTCACAGAACATGCACATCTACAGCGCCCCGGCGTACCTTCCCAGCATGGGCCGGATGCCGATGCAGGCCACGAGCGACGGCTACCTGGCCATGCTGCCGGACATCCACTTCCGGACGGGGAACTCCCACTCCGACATGCTCGAGTGCGTCGAGGCGGCGACAAAGAAGGTCATCGAGATGGGCTACGCCGACCCGAAGAGGATCGGTGTCTCGGGCCACAGCTACAGCGGCGAGGGCGCGGCCTTCATCGGCACCATGTCCAAGATGTTCGCCGCCGTGGGCATGGGAGCGGGCGTCGTCGACCTCACCAACGACTTCAGCATGCCCTGGGGCTGGGGCTACGGCTACCAGGGCGGGAGCGGCGACTCGGCTTTCCAGTACTATCTCTACGACCAGGGCCGCTGGGGCTTCTCGCCGTGGGACCGGCCCGACAAGTACCATTTCGAGTCGGCCCTCACCCACGTCCCCAACGTGGCGGCGCCGTTCCTCATCATGCACGGAACGTCCGACCCGACCGTCGGCTTCATCAACGGCCTGGCTTTTTACAGCGCCTTGAGATACCACAACAAGCAGGCCGTGCTGTTGGCCTATCCCGACGAGGGCCACGGCCTGCGCGGGCTGGCCAACCGGAGGGACCTGACCGTCCGGTTCTTCGAGTTCTTCGACCACTTCCTCAAGGGCGCGCCGGCGCCGAAATGGTGGACCGAGGGCGTGCCGTATCTAAAGAAGGCGGAGGCCGCGGCGAAATAGAGGGAAGAAGAGAGCGTGCTTGGGTGGATTCGGGCCTCCGCCCTTTGGATCCGGAGTCCGCGGAAGCGACCTGCAGATCCGAAGTCCAATCCCTCACTGTATGTCTTCTGACCTGATGACCCGGGGCGCAAGGCCAAACACGACTCTGGCGGTCACCGAGCGACTCACGAAATGTCCCAGGGACGCGGCAGGATCGCCGTCTTTCGGTTAGAGACGTCTCGACCGGAGGATCGAAACGAGGAGCCCAAGCCCCAGGACCCCCGCGGCCAGGAAACCGAAGAGGCCGAACGCCGGGAGGCCCCACAACTTGGGCCCCTTGTCCGTGTTGATAACGATGGCCGAGGCGATCGTGATCGCGGCGATCACCAGGCTGAACGAAAGCCTGTTGCTGGCCCTGTCCGCCTCTTCAATGAGGTTTTCGAGCCCCCTGTGCTGGAATTCGACGCGGATCCGTCCCAGCCGGACCTTCGTCATGATCTCCTGCATCTCCCGCGGGAACGACAGGAGAAGGCCATAAAAGCCCTCGGCACAGCGGACGAGATCCTTGAAGATCTTCTTGGGGTCGTGGCTCTCTTTGGCGAGCTTCTCTGCGAACGGCTCGATCACGCCGGCCATGCTGAACTTCGGGTCCAGGAGAACGACGACTCCCTCGATTCCCGCAAGCGTCCGGGCCAGCAGGAGAACATCCCGGGCCACGGTGATCTTGTTGGCGACGAGGACGTCCAGAAAATCCGTGACGGCATCCTTCAGCCTCAGCTGCTCGAGGGACGAGACATAATACTTGTCGATGAAGGCCTCGATATCGGCCTGCAGGGCGTTCGGGTCCGTCCGCTCGTCCATGGTCCCCATGGCCTGGGCGGCGTCCACGATCATCGGGACCTCGCGCCGGGCGACGCCCTCCAGCATTTTCGCGAATTGAGACCTCATCTCGGGATAGAGATGCCCGGCCGAACCAAAGTCCAGAAGGGCGATCCTGTTCCCGGTCATGGCCACGATGTTTCCCGGATGGGGGTCGGCGTGGAAGAGCCCTTCGACGAAGATCTGCTCGCAATAGGCGTTAGCCCCGTTGACGGCCAGGGCGTGGCGGTCGAGCCCGGCGGCGTCGAGCGCCTGGAGGCTGGAGATCTTGATCCCGTCGATCCAGTCCATGGTCAGGACGCGCTTCGTCGAAGACTCGGGGTAGGCCCGGGGGATGACCACGGTCGGGCTGGATTCGAACTGACTTCCGATCCTCCGAATGTTGCTCGCCTCGTTCACGAAATCGAGCTCCTGGTTGAGGGAGATCCGCAGTTCGTCGGCGAGGTCCTGGAAACGGACGACCGAAGTCCCGGCGGCGCGGTCGTCGACGAGTTTCGCCAGGGTGGCGAAGATCTCCAGGTCGACGCGGATGGTCCGCTCGATTCCCGGCCTCTGGACCTTGACCGCAACCTGCCGCCCGTCCGGGAGCTCCGCCCGGTGGACTTGGGAGATGGAAGCCGCCGCCACGGGGCTGGGCGCGAAGCTCCGGAAGGCCTCGGACACGGGCTTTCCGAGCTCGGACGAGACGATCTCCTGGACCTCGGCCCATCCGAAGGGAGGGACGTCGTCCTGGAGTTTTTCGAGCTCCTGGCAGTACTCGCGCGGCAGGAGGTCGAACCTCGTGCTCAGGATCTGGCCGAACTTGATGAACGTGGGTCCCAATTGCTCCACCGTTTTCCGGACGCGCTCGGGCGTGGGAACGGGGAAGACCCTGCCCCTCCTCCGAGGCTGGGCCTGGACCAGCTCGTTCCCGAACTCGCCCCTCCTGATCTTGACGCTGTCGGCGATGGAACCGAAGCCGTTCCTGGCCAAGACGCGCAGGATCTGATTCAGCCTCTTGATCTCGTCGAACCCGATGAAATGTCGCCCGGATGTCATGTCGTCCCCGCCCGTAGAGATCGATCATATTCCCAGCCGTAGGAACGTGTCAATGACGCCCCCGCCCGGACGACTCCATGGCTGCATCGTCGGCCCTCTCGCGCCGCAATAATGGCCGTGATGCGCAAAGCGGGCAAAAGGAGAAGGCCGAAAAGACGGTCGCCCGAATGGGAGAGGGACTGGAGATCAGCGGGAGGCGGCCGGCGCGGCCCAAAAGGTCTTGAATTCCTCCTCCCCCAGCGTTTCGACCTCCAAGAGCCTCTTCGCGATCTTCTCGACCACGCTTCTTTTCCCCTCGATGAGCCCCTTCGCTTTTTCGTAACGGCCCTTGATGATCCGGGTGATCTCCTCGTCGATGTATTGCTGCGTGGATTCGGAGTACTCCCGCTGTCCGGGGATCGCCTCCTCCGGCATGTACATCGGGCTCCTCTGCGAGGGCAGGACGACGTTCGCGAACTTCTCGCTCATCCCATAGTCGCTGATCATCTTCCGGGCGATGTCGGTCGCGCGGGTGATATCGTTCGACGCCCCGGTCGAGATCTCTCCGAAGAAGATCTCCTCGCTGGCTCGGCCGCCGAGGAGGACATCGATCTTGCCGAGGAGCTCGTCCTCCGTCAGCAGGAATCGGTCCTCGGTCGGCAGCTGGATCGTGTAGCCCAGCGCCCCTATGCCGCGGGGAATGATCGAGATCTTGTGGACCGGGTCGGCGCCCTTGGTGAAGGCGGCGACTGTGGCGTGGCCCGTCTCGTGGTAGGCGACGATCGTCCGTTCCTTTTCGTTGAGGAGCCGGTTCTTCTTCTCCAGACCGGCCACGACGCGCTCGATGGCATTGTCGAAATCCTGCGGCAAGACCTTGTCCCGGCCCGCGCGCACGGCCAGCAGCGCCGCCTCGTTGACGATGTTGGCCAGGTCGGCGCCGGTGAAGCCGGGCGTCCCGCGGGCGACCTTTTCGAGGTCCACGGAGGGATCGAGCGTCACCTTCCGCGCATGGACCTTCAGGATCTCGACGCGGCCCTTCAGGTCGGGCCGATCGACAAGCACCTGTCGGTCGAAACGCCCGGGCCGGAGGAGCGCGGGGTCGAGGATCTCGGGCCGGTTGGTCGCCGCGAGGACAATGACGCCGGTCCGGGAATCGAAGCCGTCCATCTCGACAAGCAGCTCGTTCAGGGTCTGCTCGCGCTCGTCGTTCCCGCCGACGGTGTAGCCTCGGCTCTTGCCGATGGCGTCGAGCTCGTCGATGAAGATGAGGCAGGGGGCCTTCTCGCGGGCCTGCTTGAACAGGTCGCGGACCCGGGCGGCCCCGACGCCGACGAACATCTCCACGAAATCGGCCCCGCTGATCCTGAAGAAGGGGACCTTGGCCTCGCCGGCGACGGCTCTGGCCAAGAGGGTCTTTCCGGTCCCGGGGGGGCCGACGAGGAGAACGCCCTTGGGGATCATGCCGCCGATGGCTTCGTACTTCTTGGGGTTCTTAAGGAAATCCACGACCTCGACGAGCTCGGCCTTGGCCTCATCGACGCCCGCGACGTCCTGGAACGTGACGCCTGTGTCGCCTTCGGCGACGAGCTTCGCCCGATTCTCGCCGAACGCCATCACGCCCTGGCCGGGGCTGCCGATCTTCTTGCTGATATAATTCCAGAAGAACACCATCAGGACGACCGGCAGCACCCAGGACAGAAGAGTCCCCAGCCAAGCGCTGGCCGAGCCGGAGACGGCGTAGTATTCGGTCCGTTTCTTATCCATGAGCGGGATCAGGTCCGGGTCGGTCGTCCGGACCGTGCGGAAGGTTTTCAGCACTCCCGTCTGCGGTTTGCCGCTGGCCCGGGCTTGGGCGTACGCAACGAGCTGGGCCTGCGTCATGGAGAAGCCGGTCAGGTCCTTGTCGCCGATTTCGATCCGGACGATCTCGCCGGACTCGATCTTCGCTTTGAAATCGCTGTAGTCGATGGATTCCGTCTTGGGGCGCCAGAAAAGGGTATTGAACAGCAAGAGTCCGATCGCCATGAACAGGAAGTACCAGAGGGTAAACCGGAACTGCTTGCGATTCATGGGTTTGAAGAGCGGGTCCTTCTTTTTGAGCCCCGGTTCTTCTTCCCCCTTCTTGTCGCCGGCCTTCAGGATCCCGTGGTCATCGTCATTCGCCGCCATTCCATCCTCCTCTTGCCGCTGAAGAGCCCGTCTCTCAACGTCTCGTGACGTGCGCCCTGCGGGCATCGGGCTCGGCGCGAGCCTCCAGCCTCCGGGAGGGGCATGTTGGGAATCCCGGGACGGTCAGCGTCCCGCGCTCCTTGTCCCCGTCCGGTTCCGGCCTTCCCGCAGGGCTAAAAACTCGCTTCTGAGCACCCATAGGCACGCCGTGAATCAGGGGCTCCGGAACAAGGCCCCTCCTTGCATGGGAGATAATACGCCCGGTCTCGGATCGATGTCAACAACTCGGGGCTCCCGGAAGTCCGGGGTCGAGAAACAAGTTCCCGTTCTCCGGCCTGCTTTGACCCGACCTCGTTCATGGCACGTCGGCCAAGGGCGCACTTCAGGCCTGAGGGCGAAGGAGTCCCCAACAAGTCATGCGGCCTGGACACCGGCCGACTTCTCATATATAACGAACCCGAAGCCGGGAGCGATGACAATTTGGGCGCGTTTTGGCACGGTCTGTGACGCGGCTCCGCCGGGCCGACGTCCGCGTCATTCATGAAGACAAGGAACGGACGATCGCCAAAACGGTCTGCCGCGTTTCGGGTCTTGCGGCCAAAAGGGAGAATGGGGATGAAAACGAAAAAGACCGACCTCGCGGACGAGCCGCTGTCGCCCGAACTGCTGCGCAGGATGGACGCCTATTGGCGCGCCGCAAACTACTTGTCCGTCGGGCAGATCTACCTCTACGACAATCCGCTGCTGAAGCGGCCCCTGACGCTCGCGGACGTGAAACACATGCTGCTCGGGCACTGGGGAACGACCCCCGGCCAGAACTTCATTTACGTGCACTTGAATCGGGTCATCAAGAAATATGGCCTCGACATGATCTACGTCTCCGGTCCCGGGCACGGCGGCCCGGCCGTCGTGGGCAACACTTATCTCGAGGGCGCCTACAGCGAAGTCTATCCCGATATCAGCCAGGATGAGGACGGGCTTCGAAAGCTGTTCCGCCAGTTTTCCTTCCCCGGCGGGATTCCCAGCCACGCGTCGCCGGAATGCCCGGGCTCGATCCACGAGGGCGGCGAGTTGGGCTATTCGCTCAGCCATTCGTTCGGGGCGGCGTTCGATAATCCCGGCCTCATCGTCGCCTGCGTCGTCGGCGACGGCGAGGCGGAGACCGGCCCGTTGGCCGCGGCCTGGCATTCCAATAAGTTCCTCGACCCGGTCACGGATGGCGCGGTGCTGCCCGTCCTGCACCTCAACGGCTATAAGATCAGCAATCCGACCGTCCTGGCTCGCATCGAACGCGAGGAGTTGGAGCAGTTCCTCCGCGGCTGCGGCTGGACGCCGTATTTCGTTGAGGGCGAAGAACCGATGGAGATGCACCGGCTCATGGCTGCGGCCTTGGACAGGGCCGTCGAGGACATCCGGCGCATCCAGAGCCATGCACGGGACAGCGGCGATCCCGCGCGGCCGCGCTGGCCCATGATCGTCTTCAAGTCGCCCAAGGGCTGGACGGGGCCGAAGGTCGTCGACGGCTTGCAGGTCGAGGGCACCTTCCGGGCGCACCAGGTGCCGCTCTCCGACCCGGCCGCTCACCCCGAACACCTCAAGCTGTTGGAAGAATGGCTAAGGAGCTACCGGCCGGAGGAGCTCTTCGATGGGCGGGGCCGCCTCAGACGAGAACTGGCCGAACTTGCGCCTACGGGGGAGCGGCGCATGGGCGCGAATCCCCATGCCAACGGCGGCCTGCTGCTCCGCGACCTGCGGATGCCGGATTTCCGCGACTACGCGGTCGACGTGCCCTCGCCGGGGGCGCCCGGCATCGGCGACACGCACGTGCTCGGGCGCTTCCTGCGCGATGTGGTGAAGTTGAACAGCGCCCAGCGGAATTTCCGGGTCTTTGGCCCTGACGAGACGCTCTCCAACGGTCTGGGGTCCCTTTTTGAAGCGACCCAACGCCAATGGGACGCCGCGACCGTGCCGAACGACGAATTCCTCGCCCCTGCCGGAGGGGTGATGGAAGTCCTCAGCGAGCACCAATGCGAAGGCTGGCTGGAGGGCTATCTCCTCACCGGGCGGCATGGCCTCTTCAACTCCTACGAGGCGTTCATCCACATCGTCGATTCCATGTTCAACCAGCACGCAAAATGGCTGAAAGTCGCGGCGCGCCTGCCGTGGCGGCCGAAGGTCGCCTCGCTCAACTACCTGCTGGCCTCGCATGTCTGGCGTCAGGATCACAACGGCTTCACGCACCAGGACCCCGGATTCATCGACTTGGTCGTGAACAAGAAGGCCGAAATCGTGCGGGTCTACCTTCCGCCGGACGCGAACTGTCTGCTGTCGGTCGCGGACCACTGCCTGCGCAGCCGGCATTACGTGAACGTCGTTATCGCCGGAAAGCACCCGGCCCCGCAATGGCTGGCGATGGACGCCGCCGTCAGGCACTGCACCGAGGGCATCGGCATCTGGCAGTGGGCCAGCAACGACCAGGGCGTTCCCCCCGACGTGGTCATGGCCTGCTGCGGCGACGTGCCCACGCTGGAGACGCTCGCCGCCGTGGCCTTGATGCGCGAGCATCTGCCCGGCCTGAAGGTCCGGGTGGTCAACGTCGTCGACCTGTTCAAGCTGGAGCCCTCGACCGAGCACCCGCACGGGTTGAGCGACCTGGCGTTCGACGAGCTCTTCACCAAGGACAAGCCGGTCATCTTCGCCTTCCATGGCTACCCGTGGTTGATCCACCGGCTGACCTATCGCCGGGCCAACCATGACAACATCCACGTCCGGGGTTATAAGGAAGAGGGGACCATCACCACGCCGTTCGACATGACGGTGATGAACGACCTGGACCGCTTCCACCTCGTGATGGACGCCATCGACCGCCTGCCGCAGACCGGCGATAAGGGCATCTCCCTGAAGCAACAGCTCAAGGAGAAGCTCGTCGAGCACAAGGAATACATCGATAAGTACGGCCAGGACCTGCCTGAGATCAGGGGTTGGAAATGGAGCGGCCCGAAGGAAACGTCCAAGAGCTCATAGGCGCTGGAAGGACGCCACCGTGATCACGCCCCGAAGGCCAGCCGGTTCCTTGACAAAGCCCGGCGCGGAATCCATACTATGATCGCCCAATAGGAGGGGGTGATCATGGCCATGGAAAAACCGAGACCCGAGAGAGGTCTCATCGTCGGGCACCCGTTCAGAGAGCTGGAGGAGATCGGCCGACGCTTCGAAGACTTCTTCGGCCGGCCATTCCTGCCCGCCTCATGGCGACCCTTTCCTTCCGAAGAGAAGGGATGGTCGCCTGCCATCGATGTCCTGGAAAAAGCGGACAGCTTCGTCCTGAAGGTCGAACTGCCGGGGGTTAAGGAAGAAGACGTCGATATCTCCGTTTCGGGCAATGTCCTGACCGTTTCGGGAGAGAAAAAGGCGGAATCCGAAGTCCAAAAGAAGGGCTATTATTATAGCGAGAGTTCCTACGGCAGTTTCTCGCGCTCGATCACCGTGCCATCCACGGTCGACGCCAGCAAGATCAAAGCCAGCTATGCCAAGGGCATTCTCGAGATCACGCTTCCCAAAGCCGCCGGGGTCCAGCCAAAGAAAATCGAGATTGCCGGCGAGAAAAAAGAAGCGCCGCGCGCCAAGAAATAAGAAAGGGCCTCGGTTAGCTGATTGGATCATATCGCTTCCCGGCGAGAATATGGCCCGAGCGGCGGTCAATTGGAAAGCCTTCCGGAGGAAGCAAGAAGAGGACTCCGGAAGGTCCCTCAACCTCGCTGGATCAGTCCCATGCTGGCCACCCTCACCAGCCGACGCTTCTCTGACAAAGAATGGGTCTTCGAGCGAAAATTGGACGGCGAGCGTTGCCTCGCTTTTCGACACGGGGCAAGACTGCGTCTGCTGTCCCGGAATGAGAAGCCCCTAAACGGGAGTTATCCTGAACTGGTCGCGGCTCTTTCTCACCAGAAAGCCGGCGATTTCGTTGTCGACGGAGAGATCGTCGCCTTCCAAGGCGATCTGACCAGCTTTGGCCTTCTTCAGCAGCGCATGCAGATCGCGGACCCCGATAAAGCTCGCGCCTCCGGGGTTGCCGTATTCTATTATCTCTTCGACCTATTGTACCTGGACGGTCATGAGACCACTCGGCTGGGTCTCCGGGAGCGAAAGACGCTGCTGAAGCAGGCTATTCGTTTTAGAGATCCATTGCGATTCAGCCTCCACCGGGATACGCGGGGCGAGGCTTACTACAAAGAAGCCTGTCAAAAGGGATGGGAAGGCCTCATTGCCAAACGGGCCGAGAGCCGATATGTCTCGGGCCGGTCTGCAGACTGGCTCAAGTTCAAGTGTGTGAACCAACAGGAGTTCGTCATCGGCGGCTACACGGACCCCCAGGGCAAACGCGTGGGGTTCGGCGCCCTGCTCTTGGGTTATTACAAGGGTGGTCAATTGAAATACGCGGGCAAGGTGGGGACCGGCTACGACGGAGAGACGCTGCGCCGCCTGCATCAACAGCTCGCTCGCCTGGAGCGTGGAACGTCGCCGTTTGCCGACAAGGACGTTCCGCAAAGGAACGTTCACTGGGTGACCCCCGCGTTGGTCGGCGAAGCGGCCTTTGCTGAATGGACGCGGGGGGACAAGCTACGCCACCCGCGTTTCCTTGGCTTGCGACGCGACAAGGAACCCGGCGAAGTGGTGCGGGAGAAACCGAATGCCTAAGACGGGGCGGGTCCAGGCCGGCTCACGCTCCGTGGAGGTTTCCAACGCGGGAAAGGTGCTGTTCCCGGACCAGGGCATCACCAAGGGCGACCTCGTCGACTACTATCTGCGCATCGCCGAGACCATCCTCCCGTACGTTCGAGAGCGGCCGGTGACGATGCATCGGTTCCCTGACGGAATCAGGGCAGAGGGGTTCTACGAAAAGCGGGCTCCCGATCACTTTCCGCCCTGGGTCAAGCGGGTCTCCGTCAAGCTGAGAGGAGACGGCTCACAACGAGAGATCGTCTGTGATAATGCGGCGACTTTGGCTTATCTGGCCGATCAGGCTTGCATCACCCCCCATGTGTGGCTCAGCAGGGCCGACAGGCTGAATTATCCCGACCGGATGATTTTTGACCTGGACCCTTCGGGCGAGGATTTCGAGACGGTGCGCTCAACGGCAGTCTTGCTGAAAGACCTCTTGGAGGGGGTCGGCTTGGTTCCGTTCGTCATGACGACCGGTTCACGAGGCCTGCATGTCACCGTTCCCCTCGAACGGAGCGCGGATTTCGATACGGTGCGGACCTTTGCTCAAGACGCCGCGAGGCTCTTGGCGAAGCGGGCGCCCGAAGCCCTCACCGTTGAGCCGCGCAAGGGCCAGCGGAACGGCCGGCTGTTCCTGGATTGCCTCCGCAACGCCTATGCGCAGACGAGCGTCCCTCCCTATGCGGTCCGGCCGAAGCCGGGTGCGCCCGTGGCCACTCCTCTCCACTGGGACGAGCTCACGAACGTCAGCCCGCAGCAGTATACGATGAAAAATATATTCCGGCGACTCTCTCAGCGGCCCGACCCCTGGGAGGGGATCGGAAGACGAGCCCGCTCCCTGCACCAGCCGTACCGCCGACTGAAGGCCCTGCTTGGCGCCGGAACTTCCACATCCCAACGAGCGTCTGGATGAGCGGAAGCCGCCCTGGACTTCTCCCTCCGTCCTTGGGTCTGTCGCAGGGGACTATGAAGGCGGCGGTCTTGGCGGCGATCCTCTAGGCCGCGTGCTTCGCGGGCTTCAGCGCGCTCCCCGCGGAAATCAAGGCAATCCCGGCGACGATGAAATCCACGCCGAAAATAATGCCCATCGCCATCGTCGAGATCGCCGGCCAGTGGGCCATGATCAGGATCGACAACACGATGCTGGCTATGGCCGAGAGCAGCATGCCCACCCAGCCCTTAAGCGGCCGCATATCGAAGGCAAAGGCGATCCCGAACGCGCCCTGGAGCATGAAGATCATGCCGACCATGAGCGTGAGCGCGACTTCGCCGACGAGCGGATTGAAGAGCAGGTAGATGCCGCATGCGATGGACAGCAGGCCGAGCAGAAGCGACCCGAAAAACGGGCCGGTCCCCTGGATGGAGAACGCGTTGAAGAACATGAGGAGACCGAAGAATAGCAGCAGCCAGCCGACGAGCAGGGCCACGACCTTCGAGGACACGAGGGGAAAGACGACGGCGGCAATTCCCAGCACGACCATCGCCACGCCGATCCAGAGCAGCTTGTTGGATGCTGCCCGGAGCCGCCTGTGGAACGGGTTCTCGACGAAAGACGGATTGCTCATAAAAGTTCCTCCTCCGCTGGATTTGGGATCACCGTTTCCCTTTTCTGCGCCGTTCGGGGCTCCGCCCCTTCGGCTCAGAAATAAACCCTTCTTTTTATAATACTATTCAAGCCGCGGGCGGATGTCAATATATTAAGTCAGCGGCATCCGGAAGGTCGGGGCTCCGCCGCCCCCTCTTTTGCCGGGTCCGGCCGTCTCTGAGCGACAGGGCCGGGCGGCGCATCCCGTGTTCTTGACACGACTTCGCGGCGAGGGATATCATCACTTCGTGTCACGGGCGTCGGTTTCAAGCCTGGAGCCTGATGAACGGGCCCGAGTCTGTTTCTCCCTTCCCGGAGAAGACGGAGTGTCTTCGTCAGGACCAGAGGCGAATTTCGCACGAATGGAGAATTCATGATCAAGATCCAGCGAATCCTGTGCCCGACGGACCTAAGCGGGGCCTCCCTATCGGCGTTTCCTCATGCGGTGGAGATTGCCAGACTGTTCCATGCGCAGGTCTTCGTCATTTACGTCGTGCCGACGCTTCCTCCTGCGGCCGGAGATATCAGCTTTTATCCCTCGAAGGCCGTCCTGGAGTACATGGCCGATTTTCGAGCGGAGGCCGATAAGCGCGTCGACCAGCTGCTGCGGGAGCAGATCCCTGGAGAGGTCAAAGCGTCGAAAGTGCTGAGAGAGGGGGACGCGGCAAGCGAGATCCTCCGGGCTGTCGATGATCTCCAGATCGATTTGGTGACGATGGCGACCCATGGGCGCACCGGCTGGCAGCATCTCGTCATTGGTTCTGTCGCCGAAAAGGTCATCCGCATGTCAAAGGTCCCGGTGCTGACGGTGAAGGGTCCAGCCGGGGAAGGAAATCCATGACGAGGAATGGCCGAATTCCGGTTCGGCCGTGGTTGTCCGATCAAGGGAGCGCAAGGAGGAGAAGCGTCAATGAAAAAGGATAGGATGATGGACCGGGCGGACCTGGAGCGATGGATCCGGGCAGAGCTCAATAAGGCGGAAAGAGCCGATGACGAGTGGTACGACCTTCGCGCCATGTTGGAAAAGGGCTGGGAGTTAAGGATCAGGAACAAGAAGGACGGCCCAACCGAAGTGAAGTTCGTTTCGTTGAAGGCCAGGAAGAAGAAGGGAAAATGACGTTTCCGGAGACAAAGCCGGAGCCATCAGCGCTCGTCGTCAGATAGCCTGATTCGAACGGGCGGCATATCGGCTTCGGATTCGGCCGGGCCTTTGTCGGGGTTCCTCTCTTCCCTCGTCGATGGCCGGAGAATTGACACGGTCGGCTCATCGGCTTATTTTATGGAGGAGGGGGATCGTTTCGGAAATGGCCGAGCTGCGGCCCCAAGAAAAACAAGTCGATGAGCTTGTCTCCCTGCATCGGCAGATCGAGAAGCTCAGAAGCGTCGCCGCCAAACAGGCGGACGAAATCCGTGCCCTCAAGGAGAAGGAGGGTCTTTTCCGGGAAATCTTGAGACGATCCAATGATGCCATCGTCATTCTTCAAGACTCGCGCGTGAAGGAGATTAATCCGAGTGTTGCGAAGATCCTGAAGTTGCCCTCGCGCAGGGTCGTCAATCGTCAATACACGGAATTCTTGCCTCGAAACGTCCTCCCCATGGTCAGGGGTCTTTACCGCAGACGTTATAGGGGTGAAGACATCAGTTCAGTCTTCGAGACCTCTGTCGTCGACTCCAGGGGGGAGAGGGTTCCGGTCGAAATCAACGCGGGGGTGACGACCTACCATGGCAAGAAAGCTGACCTCGTGATCATCAGGGATCTTGCCTATATCAAACGCGCTGAAGCGGAGATCTTCAGGCTCAAGCCCTACCAAGAGACGCTTCTGGAAAATGTCAATATCTGGATGGAAGTCGGTGACGAGAGCGGGAAGGTCGTCGTTTGGAATGCAGCCGCGGAGGAGATATCCGGGTATTCCAGGGAGGAGATCCTGGGGACGCGGAGGAGTCTCGAACTTCTCTACCCGAACAAGGCGTACCAGCGCCAGGTCCAAAAGGTCTTTCGGACCCGCCTCATGAAAAACCGTGTTTTGCGCAGTTATGAAACCCGCATCGTGTGCAAGGATGGCGGCACGAAGACAATCGCCTGGTATGCCAAGGCGATCGTCGGTCGAAATAACCGGGTCATCGGGACGATCGTCTTGGGGCTGGACATCACGGCCCGTGTCCTGGCCGAGGACGCCTTGCGGAGGGACAAGCAAACCATCCGTGCTTTATTGAACGCGATCACGGAATCCATCTTCCTGGCCGACCTGAATGGCGTGATCATCGGCGCCAATTCAACCGCGGTCCGAGTCTGGAACAAAGGGGGCGGCGACCTCGTGGGACAAAAGATCTTCGATCTCCTCCCCCCTCTTCCGGCTCAATCTCTCCAGCGGCATTTCGAGAGTGTCATCCGGTCGGCCCGGCAAGTTCGATTCGAAGGAACTTGCGATGGCCGCTATTTTGACGTTCTCATTTATCCGGTCCCGGGAGCCGCTGCCGCCGTCGAACGCCTGGCCATCTTCACCCTCGATATCACGCGCCGGAAGAAGGCCGAAACCGATCTCTCTCGGCAAAACATCCTCTTGGAGGAAAAGAACGTCGCCCTGCGCGAGATGATCAGGCAGGTTGGCGCCGAGAAGGAGTCCGTTGAAGAGAGGGTCCGGGTCAATGCGGAACGCCTGATCCTCCCCTTGATCGCAAAGCTCAAGACCGCGGGGTCCAAGGTCGACGCCGTTTACATGGCCTGCTTGGAAAGGAACCTGAAAGAGCTTACCTCCTCGTTCGGCAAGCAGCTGACGGCGCATGAGCTGCAACTCACCCAGCGAGAAATCGAAATATCCAACATGATCAAGAACGGCTTGACCTCGAAGCAAATCGCCTGCTTGCTGCATATTTCGACAAGAACCGTGGAAATCCATCGGGGGAATATCCGCAGAAAACTCGGATTGAAGCACCAAGAGAAAAACCTCGCGACTTGCCTTAAGAACCTAAAATAAGAACCGCCCCGCCCATACGTAATATCGATAGGTATTTCGTCTGCAATTCTTAGTCGTTGTCTTCCGCGGCGCCGGGCATATCCTAAGAAGGTTATGCAGGGACCGCCGCTCGGACAGGGGCTCCGTTCCCGATCTATGAAAAAGGATGGATCAGCGTGCGCGATAGAACTCCATGCCCCCTCTGTCAGGCAGGCGCTGAGCGCTACGCCCTGGGCAATCCTGGGAGGTTCGGCATTCGATGTGCGTGTTGCGGCGAATACCATCTCACGGAGAAAGCGGAAATGCTGGTCGATCTCCTCGTCAATGCCGACAGAGCCATGTTGGCCAGCCTGGTCCGGACTCAGGCCAGAGGCGCGCAAAATCCGCCTTTGCTCGACGACCTCGATAATTTCAAAGCCTTGTACAGGATCTTGCATCCTGGGGGAGAGGATTCCAGATGATCAGTCTAGTCGAGAGCGTGAGCGAGTGCATCATGTTCAAATGCGCCATATGCCAGACAAGATTCGATCAGGCGACAATCGCATTCCAGGGAACCCGCTTTTTCACGAGCCTCGAGGGGACGCGGCCAATCGACAGCGAGTTCGTGACGATTCACCTCACGTGTCCGACCTGCTTTGAAAAAAAGACATACAAGATCCGGCTCGTGCAAAAGTGAGGCAGACGCTCGCTGACCTGCAGATGTCCTTGGCCATCGGGGGCAGCGCGGCCGTGTAAGGAAAATACGCCTCCCTGCCGAACATGCCGACGTTCCGCGGGGTCATCTCTTGGCCGGCGTCGAGGACGCCTTTTCTTCGATGTTTAAAAAGCGACCCGTCGATAGAAGATCCTTTTTGCCACTTCGTTCGCCAGGACATATAACCCCGTGATCGCCAGGAGCAGGGCCATCAGGCGCGGAGGGAGAGGCACGAAGTCGAAAATGCGCTGCATGTCGGGCAGGTACGGCAGGGCCAGGGCGATCAGGCCGACCAGGCCCGTGCTCAACGCCAGCCAGCGTCCGGGCCGGCTGCGGTAAAACGGCCGGCGGGTGCGGATGACCAGAAAGACAAAGAGCTCCGTCAAGAGCGACTCGATGAACCAGCCGGTGCGGAACTGGTCGGCGTTGAGCTTCAATACCAAGAGCAGGAGGACAAAGGTCAGGCCGTCGAACGCCGAGCTGAGCAGGCCAAAGACGACCATGAACTTGCGAATGAAGCCGATATTCCAGCGCTTGGGCTGAATGGCCATCTCGGGATCGACCGCATCGGTCGCGATGGTCATGGCCGGAACGTCGGACAGGAAGTTGTTGAGCAGGATCTGCTTGGGCAGCATCGGCAGGAAGGACAGGAACGGAGACAAGCAGGCCATGCTGAACATGTTGCCGAAATTGGCGCTTTCCGTATAGGCAATGTACTTGAGGGTATTGGCAAACGTCTTGCGGCCTTCTTCGATCCCCCGGGCCAGCACGTCCAGGTTCTGTTCCAGCAAGACAAAGTCGGCGGCTTCCTTGGCCACGTCGACGGCATTATTGACGGAGATGCCGACGTCGGCGGCGTGCAGGGCGGGGGCGTCATTGATCCCGTCCCCCATGAAGCCCACGACATGCCCGGTCTTGCGCAGGGCCGATATGATCCGTTCCTTCTGGTCGGGATCGACTTCGGCGAAGAGGCTGACCTCTCCGGCGCGCTGCCCAAGGGCTTCATCGCCCATCCGGTCCATCTCTGAACCGGTGATCATGTCGCTGCCCGGCATCCCCGTGGCTTGCGCGATATGCTGCGTCACCCGCCGGTTGTCCCCGGTGATCAGCTTTAATTGGACGCCCAGCTTTCGCAAGTCCTGGATGGTCTGCTGAGCATCGGGCTTCGGCGGGTCGAAGAACTGCAGGAAGCCGGCGAACGTCATGCCGCCTTCGGCCTCGGCCGCATGTTCGGCCCCGGGCGAGACCTCCTTCGTCGCGATTCCCAGGACGCGATATCCCTCGTCGCTCCATTGGGCAAAGCGTTCTTGGATGAGGCCCAGCCGCGCCGCGTCCAGCGGCACGGAGGAACCGCCGCTCCGCGCCGTCGTGCAAACGTCCAGCACCTTGTCCAGCGCGCCCTTGGTGATCATCGTCTGCGTCTGGGACGAGAGGGCTGTATCCTGGACGACGACGCTCAGGCGCTTGCGGACAAAATCATAGGGGATTTCGTTTGTTTTGATGAAATGCCCGACCTCCGGCATGGCCGCCGCCAGGATCGCTTCGTCCAGCGGGCTGGTCAGCCCGGTCTGAAACTGCGCGTTCAAGTAGGCCAGGCGGAAGACCTCCTGCGACGGCTGACCTTCTACGTCGAGCGCGCCATCCAGGTGCACGACTCCCAAGGTCAGCGTGCCTGTCTTGTCCGTGCAGAGGACGTCCATGCTGCCGAAGTTTTCGATGGCTTCCAGCTTGCGCACGATGACGCCCTGTTTGGCCATCGTCTGCGCGCCGATGGAAAGGGTGATGCTGACGATCGCCGGGAGCATCTCCGGGGCGATGCCGACGGCGAGAGCCACGGCAAACAGCAGCGAATCAATGACGGGCCTCTTGATGAGGACGTTCAAGGCGAAGACGACCAGCACCGTGACGATCATCACCCGCATGAGCATGTCGCCGAACGTGCGGATGCCGCGTTGGAATTCCGTTTCAGGCGGGCGCACGGCGAGGCTTTCGGCGATCTTCCCGTACGCGGTTCGCTGCCCGGTTTCGAAGATCAGCGCCCGAGCGCTGCCGGTGCGCACGCTGGTTCCCATGAAGACGCAATTCGTGCGCCCCGCCAGCCCGGCCTCGGCAGGCGCCTGTCCGGGCTTTTTCTCAACCGGGAAAGACTCTCCGGTCAATGCCGCCTGGTTGACGAAGAAATCATCCGCCTGGATGACGATGCCGTCGGCCGGAATGACGCTGCCCGCCGAAAGCTGAACGACGTCGCCCGGGACGACTTCTTCCGCCGGGACGATCCGGGGAGTCCCCTCTCGCAGGACTTTCGCCATGAGGGTCACCTGGCGGCGCAGCTTCTCCATGGCCTGGCTGGCGCGGTATTCCTGGATGAAGCCCATCACGGCGCTCGCCAACAAGATGGCCAAAATGATCGTCGCGTCAATCGATTCACCGGCAATCATGGAGATGACGGCGGCGACGACCAGGATGAGGATGAGGGGGCTCTTGAATTGGTTCAAGAATAAGCGAACGGGCGTAACCCTGTCGCGGGTCGAGATCTCGTTGCGCCCATAGCGGCTCAAGCGCGACTGCGCCTCCCCGCTGCTCAGCCCCTGGGGCGAACTCTGGAGGCGCTCGATAAGCCCTTCCGCGGGCATGTTCCATGGCCGCGACAACGGTTCAGACTGCTGGCCATGGCCGTTGGACAAAGGGAGTCTCTTCGGAATCCTCGCTTCTCCTCAGGCGTCATCGCCCCGTCTCTCACGGCGATGACGGTCAGGCCTTTCGAGAAACAATTGGCCCGTATCCGCTCCGAAAATAATAAGGCACGATGCTCGGGGATGTCAATCGGCGCCGGAGACAAAGCGGGTTGAAAATCTCGCTTCAGTGGTTGTATCGTGAGAAGGGGGAGGTCACCGAATCTCGAGGGGTCTCTATCAGGTCATCGCAGAACGAGGACGGACCCGACATGCTCCTGGGAGGATCTATGGAGAACAAGCTCATCGTCGCGCACCGCGGCGCGTCCCTTGATTCGCCCGGCAACACCATGGCCGCTTATCGGAGGGCCATCGAGCTTGGAGCGGACATGATTGAATTGGACGTCAGAAGAACTAAGAACGCCCGCCTCATCGCTTACCATGACGCGGACATCTCCGGAAAACGCATTGACAGCCTGACGCTCGGGGAAATCCGGGAGCTGTCCAGGGGTCTCGAGATTCCGACCTTGGAAGAGGTCTTTGAGCTTGCGAAAAAGAGGATCCGGCTGGACGTCGAGCTAAAGGACGAGAACCATGAAGAGGAGGTCGTGGACCTCGCGCTCAAGCACATGAGCCTCGAGGAGTTCATGATCACGTCCTTTAACGACCATTCGCTCAGGGTCGTCAAGGAGAGATATCCCGAGGTCACGGTTGGGCTGATCCTCGGCAAGGAAAGGCCGAAAAACGTCGTGGGCACGCGGCTGTCCGAACTCTTCCCCATGAGAAGGTGCCGGCGCGCAAAGGCAGATATCCTCATTCCGCACTGGAAGCTCATTCGGTTTGGCTTTTTGAGGAGAGCTAAGAAGCATCGCAAGTCCGTCATCGTTTGGACGGTCAATGAAAGGGCCATGCTGTTCAAGTTTCTCGAGAATGACGGCATCGACGGAATAATGACGGACGTTCCCGACCTGGCCCTGACGCTGCGAAATGAAATCCAGTCCGGACATGGCTCAGCGGCGATGCCGCCCATGACGACGTGAATTGTCTTTCGCCGTGTGGATACGGCGTGGAAAAACCGCCGAAGAAGGCTCGGTCTTAGTGACGCAGGTTGAAAAGTCGGGAGAGCTAAACGGTTGAAAATCGGGGGAAAACAGAGCGTGCTCTACTAGTCCATATTAGGAATTTCTGCTCCCGCCCAGAGGCCAGAACCTTCATCGAACGCTACAGAGGCGAGGTCTGTCTGGAGGCGGGGGCGTAACCCGGGAAAAAACAGGACGAACGCGGGTGGCTCGTCCTGATCAAAATTCAAGGAGGATAAGCATTATGAAAGTCAACGGCAAAAGCAAAGGGCAAGGAACTGAGCCCACGATCAGTTCCAGGGAACGGCGGCTTCGTCGAGTCCTTCTCCACTTCGGTTACCGCCTTCACAAGTCACGGCGGGATGGGCTCTATCAGATCATCGACTTCCGCAAGAACTGCCTCGTCGCTGAGGCTCCGGGTCTGACGTTGGAAGGCGCGGAGGAGTGGGCCTTGCTGAGGAGGTTAGATGCCGGTCCGAACACGCCCACCGGCGGGTTCAGATTCACAAGGGACGAAGCCATCACATTCGTCAACTATTTAAAGCGGGACTTAGCGGACACGGAAAGGTGGCTGCAAAAGCCCAAATTGACGAAGGCGGAGGCGGCGAAACTCAATAAGGGTCGGGAAGTCACCAAGAATTTGATCGCCAGTCTGACAAAGCAGCTCGAAGGATAACCATTGAGAGATCGGGCCGAAGGCCATGCAGTCGGGACCATCCGCTCGACCAAGCCGCGGCCCGGTCTCACTTTTTCGGGAAAGGAGGAAAACATGAAACCCATGAAACTCAAATGCGTCCTCTACACGGACGACGGCAAGACATGGCGTTGTATCAGACAATTCTATGTCACCGATGTTGTCTCGCAGGTTCTGTTAGACCAGAGCTTTGCGGGAATGGTCTTAGAACGTATCGACAAAATAGAGGAAGAAAATGGCGACCCCAGACAAAGCTTATCTCGAAGCTAAACGCTTTCTCGAGGCTCTATTTTCTAACTACTTCCGCCAGCACGAGGGGTATGTAGAGTTGCGGATGATCTCGGCCAACGTCGTCCCGAAATGGCTCCATATGGGCGAGATCAGCGAACAGGACTGGGACGAGATCAGCCGTTCCGACCGGAGCCATCACATCTATGTCGGCGTGAATCCGCGTCCGCTGTCGAAGGAGAAAAAAAAGAACGACATCCAGGATATCGTGTGCTTATGGGCCGACGTCGATGGAAAGGACTTCGAGAACGGCGGCAAAGAGGCCGCGCTGCGGAGCGTGGAGGCTTTCCCACTTAGGCCGACGATCATCGTCGACTCGGGACACGGATACCATCTTTATTGGGTCCTGGAGCAGCCGCTGCTTGGTATGAAAGACGAAAGGCTATTCGTTTTCAAGCAGGTTCTGGCCGGCGTGGTCAAGGCTCTAGGGGCCGATCAGAGCAAGATTGACCACGTGGCTTGTCTCCGGCTGCCGGGGACCACGAACCGGAAGGACGAGGAGGAGCCGGTGCCATGCCGCATCGTCTCCTTAACGGAC
>DATKJS010000017.1:0-29239 GCA_035543515.1 Terriglobales bacterium
CACCTCGGCGCCTCCGCCGTCGAGGGCCAGCGGCGGGCCGGGCTCGAGGTCGTCCGCATCCTCAAGGAGAAGCTCGGATAGAAGCCAAAGAGGGGCTGCCCCCCTTCGGGCGGGACAGCCCCTCTTTTTTGGTTCATCTCCTGTCTCCGGGATTTCCTCCCGTGGCGGCGATGGGCGTTGCCTCCAAGATCCCCGTTGCCGGAGAGGGGGACCGGCTGGGAGCGGAGGGCGAAGCACACCGGAGCGACCATCAGATGCGCGACGGAGCGGCTCGGAGGAGCGCTTCTGAGAAATATCATCGAAAATCCCTCTCTTCGGATATTTCGCAGAAATCCCCTCCGTGTCTCTCCGGGGATATCTGCCCTCCGCCCACGTTGGTTCGCTTCGGTCGGACGGCCGGGGAGCTGGAGGCGATGCCCTGAGCGAAGCCGGGGAGAGAGATCCTCCCGGAATCGGGTGAAGGACCTCTTATTCTGACCGCCCTCCGGCGGTTTCTCGGCCGCGTTTCTCGCATGGCCCCATCGGTTTATGATAAAATGGAGGCATGATCTATCTCGACCACAACGCCACGACGCCGGTCGACCCCGCCGTCGCCGAGAGGATGTGCCTTTTCCTCACGGAGAATTTCGGCAATCCGTCCTCGCTCTACCCCATCGGCCGCAAGGCCAAGGAGGCCCTGAACGAAGCGCGGGAGCGGGTCGCCGCGGCCCTGGGGGCCGCGCGCGGCGAGGTCTTCTTCACGGGTTCGGGGACGGAGGCCGACAACTTCGCCATCTTCGGCACGATCGACGCCTCCCCAGAGCGCAACGAGCTCATCGTCTCCTCGATCGAGCACCCGGCCGTCCTGGAGTCCGCAAAGTACCTCGAGCGCAAGGGCGTCAAAGTCACCTACCTCCCCGTCGACGGCTACGGCACGGTCGAGCTCGACGCCCTCCGTGACGCCCTGACGCCCCGGACGGCCCTCGTCTCCGTCATGACCGCGAGCAACGAGATCGGGACCATCCAGCCCATCGAGCGCATCGCCGCGATCGCCCACGAGAAGGGCGTTCCGGTCCACACGGACGCCGTCCAGGCCTTCGGCAAGATCGGCCTGGACGTCCGCCGCCTGGGCGTCGACCTGCTGACCGTCTCGGCCCACAAGGTCTACGGCCCGAAGGGGGTCGGCGCCCTCTACGTCCGAAAGGGGATGAGCCTCCTGCCCTTCCTCCACGGCGGGCACCAGGAGCGGAACCTGAGGGCCGGGACCGAGAACACTTCCGGGATCGTCGGCTTCGGCGAGGCCGTCCGCGTCCTCGACGAGAAGGGCTGGAAGGATATCCCGCGGATCGAGAAGCTGGCCGAGGCCCTCAAGAAGGGCATCGAGGAGAGGGTCCCCAAGGTCCGCTTCAACGGGCATCCGACCAACCGCGTCAGGAGCACTGTCAATTTCGCCTTTCCCGGGCTCGAGGCCGAGGCCATCCTCCTCTCGCTCGCGACCAAGGACATCTGCGTCTCGACCGGCTCGGCCTGCAGCGAGGAGTCCGAGGAGGTCTCGCACGTGCTGACGGCGATCGGGCTGAGGCCCGAGATCGCCCGCTCTTCGATCCGCATGTCCCTCGGCCGGACGAACACGGAGGAGGACGTGGCCGTTGTCCTGCGGGAGCTGCCCGAGATCATCGCGAAGTTGCGGAAGATCTCGGCCTTCGTCCCGGAGGCCTGACCTCCCGCCTTCCCCCAGCTCGGCCGGCCGCCCCGCGGCTTGAGGGTCAGGCGGCGCCCCTCAGCTGCTCCAGGCATTGCCTCCGGACCTCTAGGAAGAAGGCGCGGGGACCGTCCCTCCTCATGTCCGGATAAGTCCAGTCCAGGCATCGCACGCCCGTCCGGGTGAACAGGAGCTCCAGGTGCGCGTAAATGCCGCGGCCGAGCGGAATGCGGTGGGCGAAATCCTTGGCCGTGGCCATGACCAGGGCCGAGGGGGTGACATAGCCGGGGTCGATGTTGACCGGCCGGGCGCCGGCATCGGCCTCCACGGCGATCCTGTCCTCGAGGGCGTTCGTCGCGATCTTGATGTCCGGGAGGCGGGACGGGTCGACGAGGCGTCGGAAGCTCATGAAGCGGCGGGCCAGGCCTGGGCCCATTTCCCTTTCATAATAGTCCGTGAGGTCGAAGGCGAAGGCCGGGCTCTCGAGTTCGACCGGGCCGTGGAGCTCGAAGAGAAGCTCTCTGGCCCTGTCATAAAGCGCCTCCCGGCCGTAGATCACTCCGCAGACGAGCTTGACGGGGAGAAACGCTCTCGGCCGGGCCATGGGCAAGTCCTCGAGGTCCTTATAGCACAGGAGCGCGCGCGTGCAAATGAAAACAAGTGCGACTGTCCCCGATGCGGGACAGGCTTTCTTTGCCGAATGACTGACGAAGCCCCTCGGAGGCGGGACCGCCCCGCGCATTGAATAAATGCCGTGATTTGCCTATAATTGGCGCGTTATGCAATGGGTCTACGTCGAAGACATCGCGGCCCATGACGGTCAGGAGGTCGAGGTCCGCGGCTGGGTCTCCCACAAGCGTTCGTCGGGCAAGGTCCGCTTTCTCCTCATCCGCGACGGCACGGGCGTCGTCCAGGCCACGGTCTTCAGCGCCGAGAAGGAGCACCCCCTCTTCGAGGCCTTCGACCGGCTGACCCTCGAGTCCTCGGTCATCGTCCGGGGCCGCGTCCGGGGGGACCAGAGGGCGCCCGGCGGCTACGAGCTCTCCCTCTCGGCGATCGAGGTCGTCCAGGTCGCGGAGGACTACCCGATCACGCCCAAGGAGCATAGCACCCCCTTCCTCATGGAGCACCGCCACCTCTGGCTCCGCTCCTCCAAGCAGCACGCCATCCTCCGCGTCCGGGCCGAGGTGGTCAAGGCCATTCGCGATTTCTTCGACGGCCGCGGTTTCCGGCTCATGGACACGCCCATCCTGACGCCGAGCGCCTGCGAGGGCACGACGACGCTTTTTGAAACCGAGTATTTCGACCAAAAAGCCTACCTCAGCCAGAGCGGGCAGCTTTACAACGAGGCCACGGCCATGGCCTTCGGCAAGGTCTATTGCTTCGGCCCGACTTTCCGGGCCGAGAGGTCCAAGACCCGGCGCCACCTCATCGAGTTCTGGATGGTCGAGCCGGAGGTCGCGTTCGCCACGCTCGAGGACACCATCGCCCTCGGCGAGGACCTCGTCCTCTTCGTCCTCGAGCGCGTCCTGTCGAAACGCCGGGACGAGCTCGAGACGCTCGAGCGCGACATCCGGCCCCTCGAGGCCATCCGCAAGCCCTTCCCGCGCCTGACCTACGACGAGGCCCTGCCGCGCCTGCGGGAGAAGGGCTCGACGATCGAATGGGGAGGGGACTTCGGCGCGCCCGAGGAGACGATCATCTCGGAGCTCTACGACTTGCCGGTCTGCGTCACCCATTTCCCGGCCGCCATCAAGGCCTTCTACATGCAGCCGGCGCCCGGCCGGCCCGATGTCGTCCTGGGCGTCGATTTCCTGGCCACGGAGGGCTACGGGGAGATCATCGGCGGCGGGCAACGCATCCACGAGCTGGCCCTGCTCGAACAGCGCCTGCAGGAGCACAAGCTCCCCCGCGAGGCCTACGAGTGGTACCTCGACCTGCGGCGGTACGGCTCCGTCCCCCATGCCGGGTTCGGCATGGGCCTCGAGCGGGTCGTCTCCTGGATCTGCAAGATCAAGCACATCCGCGAGACCATCCCCTTCCCCCGCCTCCTCTACCGGATCTACCCGTGACCCCGGCACCGCCGCACGACCGGCCGCCTCTCGCCTCCCGCCGCAAGACCGTCGCCCTGGTCAGCCTCGGCTGCGCCAAGAACCTCGTCGACAGCGAAGTCATGCTGGGCGCCCTCAAGGCCTCCGGTTACGCGCCCATCACCCGTCCGCGCGACGCCGCCGTCGTCATCGTCAACACGTGCGGCTTCATCCGGCCGGCCCGCGAAGAGGCCGAAAAAGCCCTCTCCGCCGCTCTGCGGCTGAAGAAACGGGACCCGGCGAAGACCGTCGTCGCCGCCGGCTGCTACGTCGAGCGCTGGGGGGAGGAGCTGCGGCGCCGCTTCCCCGAGGTCGATGTCTGGACGGGGGTGAGAGACTTCGACCGCATCGCCGGGCTTCTCGCGGGACGTTTGATCCGCGGCCGCGACGGGACGTTCCTCTGTACGGACCGTTCCCCTCGTCTCGTCTCGACGCCCGGCCCGTGGGCCTACGTCAAGATCTCGGAGGGCTGCTCCCATCATTGCGGCTTTTGCGCCATCCCCCTCATCAAAGGCCCGTACATCTCGCGGAGCGTCGCTTCGGTCGTCCGTGAGGCGCGGGCGCTTGCCGCCCAGGGCGTCAAGGAGGTCGACCTCATCTCGCACGACACGACGTTCTACGGGCGCGACCGCGGGGAACGGCACGGCCTCGTCCGCCTCGTCGAACGGCTTTTGGGCGTGCCCGGGCTCGAGTGGATCCGCCTCCTGTACGGCTACCCGGAGGAGGTCACGGACGACCTGCTCGGGGTCATGACCGAGGCCCAGGTCTGCCGCTACCTGGACCTCCCTTTCCAGCACGCCGACCCGGCGATCGTCCGGGCCATGGGCAGGGGCCTCGACGGCGACCGCGCCCTCGAGCTTCTCGAGCGCATCAGGGTCAGGCTGCCCGGTGTTGCCGTGCGGACGTCGCTCATCGTCGGTTTCCCCGGCGAGGGCCGCCGGGAATTCGCCGCCCTTCTGCGCTTCGTCCTGCGGGCCCGCTTCGATCATCTGGGCGTCTTCGCCTACTCGCCCGAGGAGGGCACTCGCTCGTTCGCCAGCCCTGGCCGGGTCCGGGAGGACGTCAAGGAGCGCCGGCGGGCCGAGGTCATGGCCCTCCAGGCCGAGATCTCGCGGGCCCGCAACCGGTCCTACACGGGCCGGGTGCTGGACGTCCTCGTCGAGGCCGTCGAGCCGCCGGCCGGCGGACGCCGCGTCCTCGAGGGAAGGACCAGGTTCCAGGCGCCGGAGGTCGACGGCCGGGTCCGCGTGTCGCTTCCGCTGCGGGCCTCTCTGCCGGCCCGTCCCATTGTCCGGGCCAAGATCACCTCGGCCGGCCGCTACGACCTTCGCGCGGAGCTCGTGCCGTGAAGCCCGTCAGGGACGCGCTGGCCACGTTCTTCGGTCTCGGGTTCTTCCCCAAGGCGCCCGGGACGGCGGCCAGCGCCGCCGCGGCCATCCTTTATCTATTCGTCCTGCACCGGCTGCCGTGGCCTTCCTACCTCGTTTTCCTGGCCGTCTCATTTTTCGCCGGTGCGTTCGTTTCCAAGGCGTACGCGGCGGAGGTCGGCCAGGCCGACCCTCAGCAGATCGTCGTCGACGAGGCCTTCGGCCAGCTTCTGGCCCTCGTCCACGTCCCGGCGCGCTGGCCGCCCGTCCTGGCGGCGTTCCTCTTCTTCCGTTTTTTTGATATCATCAAGCCCGGCCCCATCCGGAAGCTGGAAGAGCTTCCCGGAGGCTGGGGGATCATGGCCGACGACGCCGCGGCGGGCCTCATCGCGTGCGCGCTCACCCAGGTTCTCCTCATCCTCCGGGGCCGGCTCGGGACATGAAAGCAGAGATCATCGCCGTCGGGACCGAGCTCCTGACCCCCTTCTTCCAGGATACCAACTCCCTCTTCCTCGCCATGCGGCTGGACGACCTGGGATTGGCCGTCTCGTTCAAGACCATCGTCGGCGACGACGACCGGGACCTCCGGCGCGTCCTCCGCACGGCGCTCGGGCGCTCGCGGCTGGTCATCATCATGGGCGGGCTCGGCCCGACCGAGGACGACCGGACGCGCGAGGCCCTCGCCGCGGTCCTCGGCCGGCGGCTGGTCCTGGACCCGCGGGTCCTGGCCGCGATCCGGGAGCGCTTCCGGCGGCGCGGCGCACGGATGACGGCGCCGAACCGCAAGCAGGCGTACGTCATCGAGGGCGCCGAGGTCCTGCCGAACCCGAACGGCACCGCCCCGGGCCTCTGGCTCGAGACCCCGCGTCACCGCATCGCCCTCCTGCCCGGTCCGCCCGATGAGCTGCGGCCGATGTTCGACAGCCAGGTGAGGCCGCGGCTAACGGCGACGGCCAAGGGAGTCACCGTGCGCCGGGTCCTGCGCCTGACGGGGGTCGGGGAATCGCTCATGGAAAGCCGGATCAGGGACGTCTACCCGGACGTGCCCTCCGCGGTCACGGTGACGACGCTGGCTAGCCCCGGCGACTTGGCCATTCACCTCGTCTATCGCGGTCCTGGGCCGGAAGGCCGCGCGGCGGCCGTCCTCGACTCCCTCGAAAGGAAGGTCCGCGCCAGGCTCAAGGACTGGGTCTATTCCTCGGATGGGGAGAGCATGGAGGCCGCCGTAGGCCGCCTTCTCAAGGAGGGCGGGCTGACCTTGGCCTGCGCCGAGTCTTGCACGGGCGGCCTTATCGGCCACCGGCTGACCAACGTTCCGGGCAGCTCGGCCTATTTCCTGGAATCGGCGGTGGCCTATTCGAACGGGGCCAAGACGAGGCGCCTGAGAGTCCCGGCGGCGCTCATCGAAGCCCATGGGGCGGTCAGCGCGGCCGTGGCCCGGGCCATGGCCAGGGGCGTCCGCGCAACCTCGGGGGCCGACCTCGGATTGGCCGTGACCGGCATCGCCGGACCGGACGGGGGGACGCCGCGAAAGCCCGTCGGCCTGGTCTATATGGCCCTGGCCGGACCCCGGGGAGTGACCATGGAGAAGGCCCTTTTCTGGGGAGGCCGGGAGCAGGTGAAGTTCCAGGCCTCCCAGCGCGCCCTGAACATGGTCAGAAAAACCCTTATCAAAGCCCGCGGAAAAAAATACAATAGGGCCGGGAAGCCCCGATGAGGATGTTCGTCGCCATCGACCTCGAAGCCGGGCTCAAGCGCTCTCTCGAGGACCTCGTCCGGATGCTCAAGCGGAGCGGCGCCGACGTCCGCTGGACGGACGCGCGGGGGATGCACCTGACCCTCAAGTTCCTGGGCGAGGTCGCCCCAGAGGCCGTGCCGGCCGTCATCGAGGCCCTCCGGGCGGCCGTCTCGGAGCAGGCCCGTTTTCGCCTCGTCCTCGGGAGGACCGGGACCTTTCCAGAAGGACGGAGCCCCCGCGTCCTGTGGGTCGGCGCTGCGGAGGACCCTTCGCTCATGGCCCTCCAAAAGGCCGTCGAATCTGCCCTCGAGGCCCAGGGCTACCCCGCCGAAGCCAGGCCCTTCCATCCCCACCTGACCCTGGGCCGGGTCAAGGGGCAGGCCCGGGTCGCCGACGCGGTCGCCGAGCTCGCCAGGCACGCCGGCGAGACCTTCGGCGAGATGACGGCCGGCAAGGTCACGCTCTTCGAGAGCGTCCTCAAGCCCCAGGGCGCCGAATACCATGTCGTGGCGGAGTTCGAGCTCCGATGAAGGTCCTGTTTGCCGCTGCGTCCTACCTCCTGGGATCGATCCCCACGGGGTACCTCCTCGTCCGGGCCGCCGACCGCAGGGATATTCGCGAGCTGGGGAGCGGGGCCACGGGCGCGACCAACGTCCTGCGGGTCAAAGGCCTCAAGTTCGCCCTCCCGGTCGTCATCGTCGACTTCCTCAAGGGCTTCCTCCCCGCCTTCCTCGGCCTTCGCCTCTTCCACGATCCCTGCCTGGCCGGACTGGCCGGCTTCCTGGCCATCGTCGGCCATTGCTTCCCCTTCTCCATCGGCTTCCGCGGCGGCAAGGGCATGGCCACGTCCATGGGAGTGTTTTCGGTGCTGGCCTTCCGGCCGGTCCTCGTCTGCCTGGGGGTCTTCATCGTCGTCGTCGCCGTCAGCCGCTATGTCTCGCTGGGCTCTATTGCCGCGGCCGCGGTCCTCCCGCTCTCCATCTTCCTCATCGACGGCCCGGGGCCCGTCTTCTATTGGAGCGTGCCCTCTGCCCTTCTCGTCATCTACAAGCACAAGGACAACATCGGCCGACTCCTCGGCGGCACGGAGCGCCGGCTGGGAGCGAAAGGCCCATGAACGCATCCGTCATCGGCGGGGGGAGCTGGGGGTCGGCCTTCGCCCGCTATCTCGGGTGCCATAAGGTCCCGACGCGGCTCTGGGTCCGCGAGGAGGAGATCTACCGGGACCTCATCAGGCGCCGGGAGAACCGGACGTTCCTGCCGGGATTCCGGTTCCCGGCGAACGTCGTTTTCTCCCGGAACATTGGCGAGGTCGTCCTGCCCGCCGACGTCCTCTTTATCGCCGTCCCTTCCCAATACTGCCGGGCCGTCTACACGCGGGTCGCGCCGTTGCTCGAGGACCGCCAGGTCGTCGTCAGCCTGACCAAGGGCCTCGAGCAGAGGTCCCTCCGCCGCATGAGCCAGGTCATGGACGAGGTCTTCCGGCCGCACGCCCGGCCCCGGCTGGCCGTCCTCTCCGGCCCGAGCTTCGCCCGGGACGTCGCCGCCGAGCACCCCACGGCCCTCGTCGTCGCCTCCCGCGACCCCGGGACCGCCACGGCCGTCCAGCGCCTCATCTCGAGCCTGACCATCCGGGCCTACACGAGCGACGACGTCACCGGGGTCGAGATCGCCGGCGCCCTGAAGAACGTCATCGCCATTGCCGCGGGCATCGTCGACGCGATGGACTTCGGCCTGAACTCGCGGGCCGCGCTCATCACCCGCGGCCTCGTCGAGATCACGGCGCTCGGATTGTCGCTCGGCGCCGTCAAGAAGACCTTCTCGGGGCTGGCCGGCATCGGCGACCTCGTCCTGACGTGCACGGGCGAGCTCAGCCGCAACCATTTCGTCGGCTACGAGCTCGGCAAGGGCCGGTCCCTGGAGAGCATCTTGTCACACATGAAGATGGTCGCCGAGGGCGTCCACACGACGATCTCGGCCCGCCGCCTGTCGCGGGCCCAGAAGGTCGAGATGCCGATCACGAACGAGATCTATCACGTCCTCTATCGCGGCAAGCCGGCCCGGCGGGCCCTGCAGGACCTCATGTCCCGGGCCCTCCGGGAAGAATAAGACAGGCCGGCCGGCGCCGGCCGAAGGAGTCGCCCGATGCGAACGACGAGGATCGTCGCCCTTCTTGTCTGCGTCAACTTGGCCTCCTGCGCGACGGCCCAGCAGAAGCTCCAGCAGTCCCGCGCCAAGGACCCCAAGTACCAATACAACCTCGGGCTCGTCTATCTCAACCAGAGCAACCTCAACCCCGCCAACATCGATACGGCCATCAATTATTTCGTCAAGGCCCTGTCCCTCGATACGCGCTACTATCTGGCCTGGAACGCCATCGGGCTGGCCCAGTCCCTGAAGGGGAAGCTCCCGGAGGCGGCCAAGGCCTATGAGAAATGTCTAGAGATCCGCCCGGATTTCACCGAGGCCCATAACAACCTGGGGACGATCTATGAGGAGCTCAACGAGCTCGACAAGGCCGAGGCCGAGTTCCAGAAGGCCGTCCTCGACAAGCTGTATCCGACCCGGGAGCTCCCCTACTACAACCTCGCCCGCCTCTACCTTATCCAAGGCCGCCTCGACCCGGCCTACGAAAACGTCCAGAACGCCCTCAGGATTCGGCCGCGGCTGGGCATGGCCCACAACCTCAAGGGCATGATCCTCGAGCGGATGGGGAAACCGGAGGAGGCCGTGGAGGCCTACGAGCAGGCCGTCAAGGCCGTTCCCGACGACGTTCAGTTCAACTTCAACCTGGGGGCGGCCTACGTCAAGGCCGGGGAGACGGCCAAGGCCCGGGACCTCTTCCTGAAGCTAGCCCCCCGTGTCACGGACCCGGAGATGAAGGCCAAGGTCGGCCAGTACCTGAGGGACCTGGCCGGCAAGGACCCCTCCCGCGGCTGACGTCCACGGCCGGGCAGCCGGGCTCAGGTCCCTTCTTTCCAGTCGGCGAGATATCTTTTTTGTTCCGGCGTCAGCCGGTCGACGGCCAACCCCATCGACGCGAGCTTCAAGGCGGCGATCCGCTCGTCGATCTCCGGGGGGACCGGATAGACGCCCTTCTCCAGCCCCCGGCCCCGGCGGGTCAGGTAGAGGACGCTCAAGGCCTGGTTGGCGAAGCTCATGTCCATGACCATGGCCGGGTGCCCCTCGGCCGCGGCCAAGTTGATCAGCCGTCCCTCGCCCAGGAGGTGGACGCGCCGTCCGTTCCGGAGCACGTATTCGTCGACGAACTCGCGGACGCGACGCTTGGACCGGGCCAGCGCCTCCAGGGCGGGGATGTCGACCTCGACGTTGAAGTGGCCGGCGTTGGCCACGATGGCGCCGTTCTTCATCTTCAGGAAGTGCTCCCTGCGGACGACGGACTTGTTGCCGGTAACGGTGACGAAGACGTCCCCGACCTTGGCCGCCTCGGCCATGGGCATGACCCCGAAGCCGTCCATGACGGCCTCGATGGCCCGGATGGGGTTGACCTCGGTCACGACCACTCTGGCCCCTGCGCCTCGAGCCCGCATGGCCACGCCCTTGCCGCACATGCCGTAGCCGGCGACGACGAAATTCAGCCCGGCCAGCAGGATGTTCGTGGCCCGGAGGATGCCGTCCAGGGTGCTCTGCCCGGTGCCGTAGCGGTTGTCGAAGAGGTGCTTCGTCTGGGCGTCGTTGACGGCGATGATGGGATAGCGGAGGACCCGGGCCCGAGCCATGCTCTTCAGCCGGATGACCCCGGTCGTCGTTTCCTCCGTCCCGCCGACGATTCCGGGGAGAAGGTCCTTACGCCGATCATGGGTCACCGAGACGAGGTCGGCCCCGTCGTCCATGGTCACCTGCGGCCCGTGGTCTAGGGCTTGCAGGATGTGGCGATAATAGGTCTTGTGGTCCTCTCCCTTGATGGCGAACACGGGGATGTGGTGGTATTTCACGAGGGCCGCGGGGATGTCGTCCTGGGTGCTGAGCGGGTTCGAGGCGCACAGCCGGACGTCCGCGCCTCCGAGCTTGAGCGTTTCCATCAGGTTGGCCGTCTCCGACGTCACGTGGAGGCAGGCCGAGATCCGCAAGCCCCGCAGGGGCCTTTCCCTGGCGAAGTCCTTCTTGATGCGTCCTAGGACGGGCATCGCCCGCGCCGCCCATTCCATGCGCAAACGGCCCTTCGGCGCGAGCGACAGGTCCCTCAGGTCTTGGTCCATGTTTCACTCTCCCTGGAAATCCGCCCCAAAATAGCACAATGGCCGGGGCTTTTCAATCCGGAGGGGCGATTGAAATTGGTTTTTTATTTATGCTATCGTTGTCCGTCCGGCTCGTCTGCCCGGACAGGCCCAATGGACAAAGCGACAAGGCTTTTCGCCGCCGTGCTCCTCCTGCTCGCTGTCGCCGTCCGGCTCCGGTCCCAGGAGACCTTTTCCTCGGGCTGGACGTTCCCGGTCGTTTCCTACCGGCTTAACAACGGCCTCCGGGTCGTTTTCTCCGAGGACCAGACCCTCCCCGTCGTCTCCGTGGTCGTCGCCTACGGGGCCGGCTCGGTCCGCGAGCAGCGCGGCCAAACTGGGCTGGCCTATTTCCTGGAGAACCTCATGTTCCAGGGCTCAGAGAACGTCGGCCCGCTCCAGCACCTCAGCTTCATCCAGAAGGTCGGCGGCGAGCTCAACGCCAACACGACCCCGGACAAGACCCTGTTCTATGAAACGGTGCCCTCCAGCCAGCTCCCCCTGGCCTTGTGGCTCGAATCCGACCGGATGAGGTCCCTGCTCATCACCGCCGGGACCTTGGAGAGGGTCAGGAGCGAGCTCCTCGACAACCATCGGCGGCGCATGGCCACGGAACCGTACCTCGAGAGCTACGACCTATTCGACGGCGTTCTCTATCCCGATTTCGCCTACGGGCACCCCCTGGTCGGAAACGGCGAGGACCTCAAGAGCCTATCCCCGGAGACGGTCAGGGACTTTTACGAGAGGTACTATGTCCCCGCCAACGCCGTCCTGGCCGTCGTCGGGAGCTTCGATCTCGCCCGGGCCCGGGAACTCGTCTCGCGCTATTTCGACTCCATCCCGCCCGGAACGGCGGCGCCCACGCCCGCCCTGCCCCGGTTCGAGCAGGACCGGGAGGTCGTCCGGACCTTCAAGGACCCCCTCCTGCCTACGCCCGGATTCCATCTCGGCTACCGCCTCTCTCCGCTCCAGACCGGCGACCGCTACGCCCTGGGGATCCTCGACTACCTGCTGCTGCGCGGCCAGTCGTCCCGGCTCTCCATGCGGATCATGAAAAAGGACCTGACGGCCTATTACCTGACCGGCGGGCTGGAAGAAAGGCTGGGGCTCGAGACCTTCAAGATCTCCGCCCTCAACAATAACGAGGTCATGGCCGACCGGTGCCAGAAGGCCGTCCTGGCCGAATTCGACCGGCTCAAGGTCAGCCTCGTCACCGAAGCCGAGCTGGACAAGTCTAAGCACCTCTACAAGATGGATTATCTGCGCCGGCTTTCGACTACCCTCGACCGGGCCCTTTTCCTGACCGGGTCGGCCTTCGCGGATGTGACCGTCTCGGAGCTCGCGGCGGAGCTCGAGCGGCACATGAGGGTCAGCCCCCAGAACATCTACAGCCTTGCCGTCCGGCTCTTCGTTCCTGCCAACCTGGTCGTCGTGAACGTCAGGAACAGATGAGGAACCGTCCCGCCGCCGGCCCCCTCGTCCTCGCCTGCGGGCTGGCCGCGGCCCTGGCCCTGGGGCCTCCGGCGCGGACTTGGGCGCAGGAGCGCCTCCGGCGGACGCCGCCGCTCCCCGACCCCTTCCGGGAGCTGAAGCTCCCGGCCATCGAGAGCTTCAGCCTGCCCAACGGGCTGACCATCGCGGCCGCGCGCCGGCCGGGCTATCCCATCGTCACCGTCCAGCTCGTGGTCCTGGCCGGAGAGGCCGATTCGCCCGCTGACCTGCCCTTCGTGGCTACTCTGACCGCCCGGATGGTCGGACGGCGGACGAGAGAGTTTTCCGCCGACGAGATGGCCGCGATGCTCGACGCCGTCGGCGGAGGTTTCTCGGTCAGCGTCTCCATGGACTACACGGTCCTGACCTTTCACGTCCCGGCCGAGTTCATGGACCGGGCCCTCGAGATCCTGAGGGCCATGGTCCTCCAGCCGGAATTCTCGGACCTGGAGGCTGCCACGGCCAAGCGGATCCTCTCCTACGAGCTACGCGACCTCGAGAAGAACCCGGAGTTCATCGGCAGGCGGCAGCTCCTCCGGCTCCTCTTCCGCGGCCATCCGTACGGCTCCGGGGCCGTCAGCTGGGACGTCATCCGACGGATCACGGCGAAAGACATCGAGACTTTCTACGGCCTGTTCTTCCGGCCGAACAACGCCGTCCTCGTCGTCTCCGGCGATGCCGTCCCGTTCGCGTCGGACCGGAGGTTGACGCTCCCGTTCGCTCCCTGGACCCGGCGCGACATCATTCGGGCGCCGCTCGTGCCGCCGCCGGCCAACGCGGCCGAGAAGGTCTGCCTGGTCGACCATCCCGCGGCGGAGGATTTCGTCATCTTCGCCGGGAACCTGGCCCCCGCCCCCGCCAGCCCGGACTATTACCCGTTCCTTGTCCTGAACCAGGTCCTGGGCGGGACGATGGCCAGCCGGCTGTTCATGAACCTCAGGGAATCGAAGGGCTACGCCTACGAGGCCTTCAGCGAGGCCGAGTTCTTCAAGAGCTGCGGCGCCTTCTGGGCCAAGGCCCGGGTCACCCCGCAGACGATCGGGGCCTCGGTCCAGGAGATCGAGCGGGAATTCCGGAACCTGGCCGCGGAGAGGATCGTGCCCGATGAGCTCGAGGTGGCCAAGTCCTTCCTCATCGGCAACCTCCCCCTGAAATACAAGTCCCTCGAGGGGTACGCCGAACGGCTGTCCCAAGCGGTCGCTTTCGGCCTGACGCAGACCGACTGGGCCAGGGCCTCGGACAGCCTCATGCTCGTCAACGCCGACCGGGTCCTCGAGGCGGCCAGGCGCTGCCTGACCCCTGTCCCGGTCATCGTCATCGTCGGCGACAGGCGGCGGGCCCTGCCGGCCCTCGGGGCGTTCGAGGCCGTGGACATCTACGACAACACCGGCGCGTTCCTCATGACGCTGCGGAAAGGAGAGGTCAGATGAAGCTTGTCGAATGCGTCCCGAATTTCAGCGAAGGCCGAGATAAGGACAAGATCGGGGCCATCGTTCGTGAAATTGAGGCCGTGCCCCGCGTCAAGCTCCTCGACGTCGACCCCGGCGAGTCCACGAACCGGACCGTGGTGACCTTCATCGGGCCGCCCGAGGCCGTCCTCGAGGCCGCCTTCCGGGCCATCGCCAAGGCCGCCGAGGTCATCGACATGAGCGTCCATCGCGGGGCGCACAGCCGGATCGGGGCGACGGACGTCTGCCCGTTCGTGCCCGTCTCCGGGGTGACGATGGAGGACTGCGTCCGCCTGGCCAACGAGCTCGGCCAGCGCGTCGCCGCCGAGCTCGGCATCCCCGTCTACCTCTACGAGGCTGCGGCGCGCCGGCCGGAGCGGCGGAATCTAGCCGTCATCCGGGCGGGCGAGTACGAGGGGTTGCCCGAGAAGCTCAAGGACCGGGCCTGGGCCCCGGACTACGGCGAGCCCGTCTTCAACGCCCGGTCGGGCGCGACCGTCATCGGCGCCCGGGAGTTCCTCATTGCCTACAACATCAACCTCAACACTCGCGACCGGAAGCTGGCCAACGAGATCGCGCTGACCCTGCGCGAGAGCGGCCGGGCCAAGATGGACAAGGCTGGGAACGTTATCAAGGACGCCAAGGGCCGCACGGTCAAGGTGCCCGGCAGGTTTCGGGAGGTCAAGGCCGTCGGCTGGTATATTGAGGATTACGGCCGGGCCCAGATCTCCGTCAACTTCACGAACTACAAGGTCTCGCCTCCCCATCTCGTCTTCGACGAAGCCTCGCGCCTGGCCGCGAAGATGGGCCTCCGGGTCACGGGCAGCGAGCTCGTCGGCCTCATCCCCAGGGAAGCCCTCCTCATGGCCGGCCGCTACTATCTCGAGAAGCAGGGGAAGAGCCCAGGGGTGCCGGAGGAGGAGCTCGTCCGGATGGCCGTCCTCTCCCTCGGCCTCAACGACGTCGTGGCGTTCGACCCGGCCAAGAAGATCATCGAGTCCCAGTTCGAGAAGGCCGGGGGTTTCGGACCGATGGGCCTGCGGGAATTCGTCAACGCCCTGTCCATGGATTCGCCGACGCCCGGGGGCGGGAGCGTCGCGGCCCTCTGCGGCGCCCTCTCCGCCGCCCTGACCTCGATGGTCTCGAACCTCACCTACGGGAAGAAGGGATACGAGGCGGCGGCCGCCGAGATGAAGGAGGTGGGAGTGCGCGCCCAGGCCCTCAAGGACGACCTCCTCGACGCGGTCGACAGGGATGCCGAAGCCTTCGACAAGGTCATGGAGGCGCTCCGCCTGCCGAAAGCGACGCCCGAGCAGGCCGCGGAGAAGGAGCGCGCCCTCGAGGAGGCGACCAAGGAGGCGACGCTCGTGCCGCTCGAGGTCCTGGAGAAGGCGGCCGAGGCGGTCCGGCTGGCCGAACGCGTCGCCGCCAGGGGCTTTCAAAACTCGCTCAGCGACGCGGGAGTTGGCGGCCTGGCCGGCGCAGCGGCCGGCGAGGGCGCCTACTATAACGTCCTCATCAACCTGCCAGGGATCAAGGACGAGGCCTTCAAGGCCCGCTCCGTCCGACGGGCCCGCAGGTTCAAGGCCGCCCTCGACCGCTCGGTCGCGGCCGTCCGCAGGACGATCGAGCGCCGGCTCGGAATGCCGGCCGCCTGACGGCCTCTGTCCGGCCCCGGCCTAGCGCCCGGGGAAGACCCGCCGCCCCCTGATGAGGGCGGCGGCCGCGAAGACGAGGAAGCAGAGGATGACGATGGCCGCCGAGGCCGGGATGTCGAATTGGAGGGCGGCGGCGAGCCCGCCGACGACCGAGACGATGGCGGTCGCGGCGGAGGCGAGGATGGCCATGCGGAAGCTCGAGGCGAGCTGAAGGCCGGCTGCGGCCGGGATGACGATGAGGGCGGAGACGAGGAGGATGCCCGCGACCTTCATCCCGAGCACGATCGTCACCGCCGTCAGGACCATGAGGAGCGCGTCCAGGCGGCCCACCCGCACGCCGGACACCCTGGCCGATTCGCGGTCGAATGTCATGAACAGAAGTTTGGCATAGTTCAGGAACACGGCGGCGAGGACGGCCCCGGCCAGCCCGACGGAGAGCCAGACCTCGGCCGGCCGGATGGCCAAAACGTCCCCGAAGAGATAGGCCATGAGGTCGACGTTGAAGCTCCCGGCCAAGGTGGCCAGGAGGACTCCGACGGCCAAACCGAGGCTCGACAGGATGCCGATGGCCGTGTCCCCGTAGAGACCGGCCCTGTCCTTGAGCCGCGTGATGACCAGGGCCGCGGCCACCGAAACGACCAGGGCGGAGGCGAGCGGCAGAACATTGAGGAACAGGCCGATGGCCACGCCGGCGAAGGCGACGTGGGAGAGTCCGTCGCCGATCATAGCGTCCCGCCTCAGGATGAGGAAGACGCCCAGGACGGCGCAGGCGACGGCGATGAAGAGGCCGGCCAGAAGCGCCCGCTCAAGAAAGCCATAGTGCAGGAGGGCCGTCATCGCCGCGCCTCAGTGCTCGTGGGAGACGAGGTGGTCGCCGCGGGAGACCATGTCCCGGAAAACCTCCGACCGGCAGAACTCGCCGTGGCTCCCGTGGTAGACCATTCGCTGGTTCAGGCAGGCGACCTGGGTCACGTGCCGGTTGACGATGCCGATGTCGTGAGTGATGAGGACGATGGTGATCTCCTCGTCCTTGTTCAGGTGGTCGAGCATGTCGTAGAACCGGGCCTGGGTCTCGGCGTCGACGCCGGTCGTCGGCTCGTCGAGGACGAGGAGCCGCGGCCGCGTCACCAGGGCCCGGGCGATGAAGACGCGCTGCTGCTGGCCGCCGGACAGCCGCCCGATCCGGGCCGTGCCGTAGGATTCCATGCCGACGAGGCGCAGGGCGCGGACAACGCGGTCGGAAACGCCGCCACGGCCGGGGAAAAGAGCCTGCCGGTTCGAAAGAAGGGTCATGCCGGCGACCTCCTCGACAGAGGCCGGGAAGAGCGGGTCGAAATGGGCGGCCTTCTGCGGGACGTAGCCGATCGACCGCCAATCCGTGAACTCGGAGACGGGCCGACCCATGATCTCGACCCGGCCAGCCGAAGGGCGGAGAAGGCCCAGGAGGACCTTGACGAGCGTCGTTTTGCCGGACCCGTTGGGGCCGATGATGGCCAGGAAATCCCCTTCCCGGATGGTCAGGTCGACGTCGAGCAGGACGGGCGTCGTGTCGTAGGAGAAGGTGACGCCGGTCGCCTTGATCAGGACCATGGCCTCACCGGCACCCCAGTCCGTCGCGGAGGCTCTTGAGGTCCTCCTCCATCAAGTCAAAGAAGCCCACCCCCCGGCGCAGCTGGTCACGGGTCAGGTTGTGGCCCCCATAGAGGACGGCGACCCGGCCGCCAATCTCCGCGGCCAGCGTCCGGGCCAGGTCGGGAGGCACGGAATTCTCGAAGAAAACCGTCCGGATGCCGGACTTCCGGCAGAGCTCGACAACCTCGATAATCTGCCGGGGCCGGGGCTGAGCGTCCGGGCTCAGCCCGTAGAGGGCGGTCTGAACGAGCCCGTAGCGCCGGGCCAGGTAGCCGAAGGCGGCATGGCCGGCGATGACCAGCCGCCGGCCCGCGCATTCCTTGAGCCCCGCTCCAAACCGCGCGTCGAGCCCGCGGAGCCTCTCCTTGAGCACCGCGGCTTTCTCGCGGTAGGCGGCGGCCCCGGCCGGGTCGAGCGCAGCCAGGGCGTCGGCGATGCGGTCCGCGATGTGGAGGTCCAGCCCGAAATCGAGCCAGACATGCGGGTCGAACGGGCCGTGGGCGTGGGCCTCGCCCGCTCCTTCGCCTATGCCCTCGTCTTCGGCTCTGATCAGGGGCAGGCCGGCGCTCACTTCGAGAACGCGGAGCCGGCCCTTGGGCACGGCCCCGACGAGCTTCGGGAGCCACGGTTCGAGCCCGGCGCCGACGGCGATGAGGAGGTCGGTCGAGTTCAGCCGGAGGATGTCGCCGGGCCGCGGCTGCCAGGTGTGGACGCCGGCCCCGGGAGGCAGGAGTTCGCTGACTTCTCCCCTGTCGCCGGCGATAGCCGCGGCGAATTCCCTGAGTGGGAGGACGGTCGTCTCGACCCTAACCTTCGGGACCCCCGGAGCTGGCATCGCCGCCCAGAAAAGCAGGGCGGGGAGGATGAGCGGGATGACCTTGCGCATGGGTCGTGCCAACCATTATACGCCCCGCCTCCCGCTTGAATCCATCGGATTTTTGTGTCATCATTTGAGCTTGCCATTTTATCAAAGGAGAAACGCAATGCCCTCCGCCTTGACCGAACTCCAGCCGTCCAATCTCTGGAAGCATTTCGCGAAGATCCTGACCATCCCGCACTGTTCCGGGAACGAGAAGGCCTTCGGCGATTACGTCGTTTCGTTCGCCCACGGCCTCGGGCTCCCCGCCCGCAAGGATAAGGTCGGGAACGTTATCGTCGGCAAGCCTGCCGCGCCCGGCCACGAGGCTGTCCCCGGGGTCATCCTCCAGGGACACCTGGACATGGTGGGCGAGAAGAACTCGGACGTCGCCCACGATTTCACCAAGGACGCCATCCAGGCCGAGGTCAAGGGGGATTGGGTCCAGGCCAAGGGCACGACACTCGGCGCGGACAACGGCATCGGCGTCGCCGCCTGCCTGGCCGTCATGGAGGACGGCTCGCTCGTCCACGGTCCGCTCGAGTTCCTCTTCACGGTCGACGAGGAGACAGGGCTGACGGGGGCCAACAGGATCCAGAGGGGCTCGCTCACAGGAACCAGGCTCCTCAACCTGGACAGCGAGGAGGAGGGGACCTTCACCATCGGCTGCGCCGGCGGCGCGGACTCGGAGATCGCCTATCCGCTGGCCAGGAAGAGGACGGCCTCCGGAAACCTCTTCCGGCTGAAGGTTTCCGGCCTGCGGGGCGGCCATTCCGGGATCGACATCAACCAGGGCCGGGCGAACGCCATCAAGCTCCTCGCCCGGATGCTCCGCGAGGTGCAGGATGCCGCCCGCTTCGAGCTCATCGGCCTCGAGGGCGGCAACAAGCGGAACGCCATCCCCCGCGAGGCCTGGGCCGTGCTGTCCTGCCCGCCGGCCGGGACGAGAGCCCTCGCGGCTGGCTTAAAAAAGTCTTTCGAGAAGATCGCCGCGGAGTTCAAGGCCGTCGAGGTCGACGCCAAGTACGCCTTTGAGCGGACTGATGAGCCGAAGGCGTTCCCGCTGACGGCGGAATGCCGGCGGGGCCTGCTCGACCTCCTCTTGGCCCTCCCCCACGGCGTCATCGCCATGCACCCGGAGATCAGGGGGCTGGTCGAGACGTCGACGAACCTGGCCATCGTCCGGACCGAACGGGCCTCGGCCGGCATCGTCTGCAACACCCGGAGCTCGGTCGCCTCGGCCCTTGAGGCGGCGCGGCTCGTCCTCAAGGCGGTGACGGAGATGGCCGGGGCGAAGGTCGACGCCAAGAACGGCTATCCCGGCTGGGCGCCCAACCTCGAATCGCCCCTGCTCGCGGCCATGAAGAAGATCTACAAGGACAAGTACGGGGTCGACCCGGCCGTCGGCGCCATCCACGCCGGCCTCGAGTGCGGCATCATCGGGGAAAAGTTCCCGGGCATGGACATGATCTCGTTCGGCCCCACGCTCGAGCATCCCCACTCGCCCGACGAGCGGGTCAACGTCCCCTCTGTGGCGAAGTTCTGGGAGTTCCTGACCGCAGCCCTAGCGGGCCTGGCTTGAGGCCGGGCCTGGGGGGAGCGACGTCCGCCTTCGCGTCGGCGGGCCGGCCATGAACCGCAGGACATTTGTTCTCGCCCTGGCCCCCCTGGCCGCTCTCGCGTCCAGGGCCTCCGCCCGGCGAGGAAGGAGTGAATCGATGAAAAACCAGGTCCAAACCGACAAGGCGCCGAAGGCCATCGGTCCCTATTCCCAGGGCATCGCGGCCAACGGCTTCGTCTTCGTCTCCGGCCAGATCCCCATCGACCCGGCCACGGGCGAGCTGAACACGGGGGCGATCGAGGACCAGGCCCGCCAGGTCCTGAAGAACGTCGGGGCCGTGCTGACCGCGGCCGGGTCTTCCTACGACGACGTCGTCAAGGCCACGGTCTTTCTCCAGGACATGAACGATTTCGCCAAGATGAATGCCGTCTACGGCGAGTTCTTCCGCCCGCCGCATCCCGCCCGGGCCGCGGTCCAGGTGGCGAGGCTGCCGAGGGACGCCAAGATCGAGGTCGAGGTCGTCGCCCTCGCGAAGCGAGCTTAGAAGAACAAAGAGGGTCTGTCCCCGTAAGGGGGCCTGTCCCTCTTGTCGTGACCTCCCGGCCATTCCCCTTTAGCGCTACGGGAAACGCGCGCCGCGTCGTACCGCCAGAATCTCGCGGGCGGCGTCCCGTGGACGGGCGCGGGAATTTCCTATAAAATACCCCCGAGATGCCTATTTATGAGTTCGTCTGCCGAAACTGCGGCCGCCGCTTCGAATGCCTTGTCCCCTTGGGGCGGGAGAAAGACGCCGCCTGCCCGGACTGCGGGGCGGCGGACGCGCGGAAGCTTCTGTCGTCCTTCGGCATCGGCGGCGGGGCGAGCCGGCTGAAAACGTCGTCGTCCGGCTGCGCCTCCTGCTCGACCAAGTCCTGCAGCACCTGCCACTGAGCGGGCGGCGGCCTGACCGCCGCCCGGTCCGTCGCGCCTTGACATCCTTCCGGAGATGACGAATAAATAGGGCTTCGACCATGCCCAGCCAATGTCCGCCAGCCGCATCGGGGCGCTTGCCGCGCCGAGGGGTCGGGGGCGTCCGGGTCGGAGTCGATACGGGCGGCACTTTCACGGACTTCGTCATCTGGAAGGACGGTCGGCTCCGGACAAAGAAGATTCTCTCGACACCGGACGACCCCTCGCGGACGATTCTGGCCGGGCTGGCCGAGTTCCTGCGGCCCGGCGTCCCCCTGTTCGTCGTCCACGGCACGACGGTGGCGACGAACGCGCTGCTCGAGCGCAAGGGGGGCCGCATCGCCCTCGTGACCACGGCCGGCTTCGAAGACATCATGTTTATCGGCCGGCAGAACCGCCGGGAGCTCTACCGCCTCCAGCCCGAAGAGCGCTTCTTTCTCGTCGACAGGGGCCGCGTCTTCGGCGCGCGGGAGAGGACGGTCCCCCCGGGTCGGGTCGAGCTGCGCCTGACGCGGGCCGAGGCCCGGCGCATCGCCCGCGAGGTCCGCGCCTCGGGGGCCGAGGCGGCGGCCGTGTGCTTCCTCCATTCCTACCTCGACCCGGCGAACGAATCCGTCATGGCTGAGGAACTGCGCCGGGCCGGCTTGCCGGCCTCGGTCTCGAGCCGCCTTCTTCCCGAACATCGGGAGTACGAGCGGATGACGGCCACGGCCGTCAACGCCTACCTCATGCCGGTCATGGGCCGTTATTTGGCCGAGCTCGACCGCCGCCTGGGCGGGGCCGAGCTCCGCATCATGCAGTCGAACGAAGGGTACATCTCGCCCGCCCGGGCCCGGCTGGAGCCCATCAAGACGGCCCTCTCGGGCCCGGCCGGCGGCGCCGTCGGCGCCCGACACGTCGCCCGGGCGGCGGGCTTCCCGAACGTCATCAGCTTCGACATGGGCGGCACTTCGACCGACGTGTCCCTCATCGATGGGGCGGTCCGGCGGACCCAAGAGAGCCGGGTCGGCGACTTCCCCGTCCGCCTGCCCTTGATCGACATCCACTCCGTCGGCGCCGGGGGCGGCTCGATCGCCTATCGCGACCGAGGCGGGTCGCTGCGCGTCGGGCCCGAGAGCGCCGGTGCCGACCCTGGTCCGGCCTGCTATGGCCGGGGCGACCGCGCGACGGTCACGGACGCGGACCTCTTCCTCGGCCGCTTGGATCCCGACTCCTTCCTCGGCGGGCGGATGCGCATCGACCCCGGCCGCAGCCGGGCCGCCATCGTGCGTCTGGCCGGCCAGATCGGCAAGACGCCGCTCGAAACGGCCCTGGGCATCGTCGCCATCGCCAACGCCAACATGGAAAAGGCCATCCGGGTCATCTCCGTTGAGAGGGGCACGGACCCGAGGGCCTTCGCGCTCTTCTCCTTCGGCGGGGCCGGCGGCATGCACGCCGTGGAAATGGCCGCCCACCTCGGGCTGCCCGCGGTCATCGTGCCCCGGAGCGCGGGCGTCCTCTCGGCCCTCGGCCTCCTCCTCGCCGACTCTGTCAAGGACTATACGAAGTCTCTGATGCGGACGGACGCGGAGGTGTCCCTGGCCGGGCTCGGCCGGGAATTCGCCCGCCTCGAGGCCGAGGCGCGGCTCGACATGAGGCAGGACGGGTTCGCGGACAGGGATATCCTCGTCGAGCCGGCCCTCGACTGCCGCTACCTCGGCCAGTCATTTGAGATCACCGTCCCCTACCGCACCGGGCGCACGCCGGCCGCCGCCTACCTCGCCGAGTTCCATCGCCGCCACCGCGAGCTCTATTCCTACGAGCACCAGAGCCGGGCCGTCGAGATCGTCAACCTCCGCCTCAAGGCCGTGGCCGCGACACCCAAGATCCCCCTCCGGCGCGTGTCGCGAAGCGTCGCCCGAAGCGCGCCGCGGCCCCTCAAGCGGCAGCCGATGACGACCGGGAGGCGAACCGCCCTCGGCGCGGTCTATCCCCGCGAGCGCCTGCGCCCGGGGCAGGCCGTGGGCGGCCCGGCCCTGGTCATCGACCCGGGATCGACGACCTACCTCCCGCCGGGCTACGCCGCCCGCGTCGACGGGTTCCTGAACCTCATCATCCGGAGATCGAGGCGCCCGTGAGAAGCCGCGTCGACCCGATCGAGCTCGAGCTCTTCAAGAACATCTTCATCGCCGTCTCCGAGGAGATGGCGGCCGTCCTGGGCCGCACCGCCCTCTCCCCGAACATCAAGGAGCGCAAGGACTACTCCTGCTCCCTCTTCGACGAGCGGGGCGAGACGCTTGCCCAGGGCTCCCACATTCCGGTCCACCTGGGGGCCATGCCCCTCTCCGTCCAGGCGGCCATCGCCTCCCTGCGCTTCGAGGATGGCGACCTCGTCATCCTCAACGACCCGTACCGGGGCGGGACCCATCTGCCCGATATCACCTGCGTCTCCCCCATTTTCCTTGGGGGGCGGCCGGCTTTCTACGTCGCCAACCGGGCCCATCACGCCGATGTCGGCGGCATGTCGCCCGGCTCCATGCCCCTGGCGACCGAGCTCTTCCAGGAAGGGCTGATCATCCCGCCGCTCAAGCTCGTCTCGCGGGGCCGGCGGAACGAGGAGGTCCTGGCCTTCCTCCTGGCCAACGTCCGGACCCCCGACGAGCGGCGGGGCGACCTCCTGGCCCAGGTCGCCGCGAACGAGGTCGGCCGACGCCGGCTCCTGGAGGCCGTCGCCCGGCACGGCTTGCGCAAGGTCCGGTGCTACGCGGGCCTCGTCCAGGGCTACACCGAGCGCTTCCTGAGGCGGACCATTCGCGGCATCCCGGACGGCCGGTACGCGTTCGAGGACTTCATGGACGGCGACGGCGTAACGGACCGCCCCGTCCGCATCGCCGTGGAGGTGACCGTTCGGGGGGACCGGGCGATCGTCGATTTCAGCCGCTCCGACCCGCAGACCGAGGGCGGCATCAACGCCAACCTGGCCATCACCACCTCGGCCGTGCTTTACGTCTTCCGCTCGCTCGTGGCCGAAGACATTCCGTTCAACACGGGGCTGCTCAGGCCGCTCGAGATCGTGGCGCCCAGAGGGCTCGTCGTCAACGCCGCCTTCCCCGCGGCCTGCGCGGCCGGGAACGTCGAGACGTCGCAGCGCATCGTCGACGTCCTCCTCGGCGCCCTGGCCCGGGCCGTTCCGGGCAGGGTCCCGGCCGCGAGCCAGGGCACGATGAATAACATCGCCTTCGGCGGCCGCGATCCCGCCCGGGGCGCGCCCTTCGCCTACTACGAAACGGTCGGCGGCGGCATGGGAGCGGGCCGGTCCGCCGACGGGCTGAGCGGCGTCCATACCCACATGACGAATTCCCTCAACACGCCGCTCGAGGCCCTCGAGAACTACCTGCCGGTCAGGGTCCGGCGCTACGGCCTCCGGCGGGGCTCGGGAGGAAGCGGGGCGCGGCGCGGCGGCGAGGGCATCATCCGGGAGTTCGAATTCCTTGCCCCGGCCGACCTGACCGTCATGTCGGACCGGCGGGTCTTCCCCCCGTACGGCCTCGCAGGCGGCCGGTCCGGGGCCCGGGGCAGGAACACGCTCGTCTCGGGCGGACGGGAAAGGGACCTCGGCGGCAAGGCCAGGGCCAGGGTCGGGGCCGGGGACGTCCTGCGCGTCGAAACGCCCGGCGGGGGCGGCTACGGCCGCCGCCGTCGCGGCTGACGCGGCCGCCGCGCCTTTGACGGCCCGGGCCGCGCTTTGCTATAAGAAGGAGAGGACACTCCCCATCAAGGAGGACCAGCAATGAGCAAGAGACCTCTGGCCGTCGTCCTTCTCCTCCTGGCCTGCTTCCCTCTCCTCGCGGCTGGCCGGGGGACGTCGGAAGCTCCCCCGCCCGCCCGCGTCAGGGGGGTCTGGATGCATCCCGGCCAGTTCGGGCCGGAGAAGGCGGCCGCCCTGGAGAAGATCCGCTCGACCCTCGACGCGTACCAGGCGGCCGGCATCAACACGCTGATCATGCTCGTCAAGGACACGGCGGGATATGTCTACTACCCGAGCCGGATCGCCGTCCGTCATCCGCAGTGGGATTGGGATTTCCTCGGCGAGTTCCTGGCCGAGGCCCGCCTGCGGAAGATGACCGTCCATCCTTGGTTCTGCGTCTTCCCCGAGTCGGCCGTCTTGGGCCGGGTCCGGGAGCACCCCGAGTGGCTTATCCGGAGCCCGCGGCGCGAGATTGTGACCTCGGTCAACCCGGCCCTGCCGGAGGTCCGCGATTACGAGCGGAGCCTGATGATGGAGGTCGTGGCCCGCTACCAGACGGACTGGGTCCACCTGGACTACATCCGCTTCCCGTGCGAGCCGGCCGAGCCCTTCTTCAGCTTCGACGCCGAGACGCTGCGGTTCTTTCAGGATTATTCGGGCGTCGACCTGGCCGCGGTCAAGGCCCACGACTCGGGCAACATGATCTGGAACGAGTGGCTGTCGTGGAATCGGGACCAGGTGACCCGGTTCGTCCGCGAGCTCCGCGAATCCCTTGTGGCCTTCGGCCGGCCGGTCCGCATCAGCGCCGCGGTCTTTCCCGACGACGCGAACGCGCGCGTCCTCATCGGCCAAGACTGGGCGGCCTGGGCCCGGGACGGGCTCGTGGACATGCTTTGCCCCATGCTCTACACCAACCACGTCGCCTTCTTCGAGAAATTCGCCAAGCGGGCCGTTGACGTCGGCAAGGGCCTGTGCCAGGTGTGCCCGGGCATCGGCATAGGCACCTCGCACAACCAGAACACGCCCGAGGGAATGGTCGAGCAGATGGGGATATGCCGGGCTCTCGGCGCCGACGGCGTCGTTTTCTTTTCCGGGGGCAGCCTGAAAGAGCCCTTCCTGGAGAATCTCAAGGCCGCCAAGTAGACCGCCTCAGGCCTTCCGGAGCTTCCTCTTCTCGATCAGCAGCTGGCCCTGGTAGGAGACGTAGTTGAGCAGGATCATGACCCGCTCCTTGTCGCCGATCTCCTTCTCGAAAACGCCCCGGAGGCCTTTGAGCGGGCCCTCCATGACCTCGATCTCATCCCCGACCCTCGGCTCCTGACCGTATTTCTCGAGGACGATGAGGCCGTCCTTCTCCCGGGCACGGAGGCCGGCGATGACCTCTTCGGGGACGGGGATGGGTCCCTCCTCGTTGCCGACGAGTCGCTTGACGCCGCGCGTATACTTCACCGTGCGGTACTGCTCCGGGAACTCGAAGAGGAGAAAGGCATAGCCCGGGAAGAAGGGCCGGACCTGCTTCTCGCTCCGGTGCTTCGGGCAATAGATTGTGAACCCGCCCTCCCCAAAGAGACGCTCGACCTGCGACTCCTTCTTGGGCTTGATGTTGACGACGTACCAGCTGGGCACGGTCAGTCCTTGCCCGCCCGGGGTCCGACCGCTATGCCCATGCGGCCGTAGACGTCCGGGCGCCGGTCCTCGAGGAAATGCCGGGCGGCATGGGAGGCGGGGTTCCTGGCGAAGTCGCACTCGGCGTAGAGGATCGCGTCCGTCCCCTCCGGGGCGCGGGCGAGGACGGCGCCGTCCGGGTCGGCGACGAAGGACCCCCCGGCAAAATCGAGGACCCGCTCCCGGCCGACGCGGTTGGCCAGGGCGGCGAAATAGCCGTTCTGGAAAGCGGCCGTCCGGACCTCGGCCTCGAACAGTCCTTCGGGCCACTCGCCCACCGCCCCGGCCTGGGGGATGACGACCAGCTCCGCCCCGAGAAGACGGAGGGCCCTCATGTACTCGGGGAAATGACGGTCGTAGCAGATGGCGACGCCGATGCGACCGGCCCTGGTCGCGTAGACATAACTCTCCTTGTCGCCGGGGGCGTAGTAGCCCCGCTCGTGGAAGCCCGGCCCCTCCATGATGTGGACCATGCGCGTCGTGCCGAGGAGCCGGCCGTCGGCGTCGATGACGGGAGACGAATCAAAGGTCTGTCCGCCGTCCCGCTCGAAGAGGTTGAGCACCGCCACGGCGTGGCTCTCGCGGGCCAGGCGGCCGAAGAAGTCCGTCGTCGGCCCGGGCACGGGCTCGGCCAGACGGCCGCTCTCGGGCCCGGCCGGAAGCTGGGGATAGAACGGGGTGAAGGCCAGCTCGGCGAAGGCGACCAAGCCCGCGCCGGCCCGGGCCGCCTCGAGGAAGGCCCGGCCGCCGCGCTCCCGGTTCTCCTCCGGGTCGGCCGTGGCGTGCTGTTGGACGAGGGCGATCTTCAGGCTCAATCCACCCGCCTCCGGCCAGGCTCAGCGGCAGGCCTTCTCGACCTCGGCCACTGTTTTCGGGATGGGCGTCCCCAGCACGCGCCGGCCGCCCTCGGTCACGAGGACGTCGTCCTCGATGCGAACCCCGCCGAACCCCATGTACTTCCCCGCCTCGGCGTAGTCGATGAACGCCGCGTGCTTCTTCTCCTTCCGCCACGTTTCGTAGAGGGCGGGGATGAAATAGAGCCCGGGCTCGACCGTCATGACATGGCCGGGCCGAAGCTCCTTGGCCATCCTGAGGTAAGCCAGGCCGAACTGTTCGCTGCGCTTGACCTTCTTGTCATAGCCGACGAAGTCCTCGCCCAGGTCCTCCATGTCGTGGACGTCGAGGCCCATATTGTGGCCGAGGCCGTGAGGGAAGAACAGGGCGTGCGCGCCGGCCGCGACGGCCTCGCCGACGTCGCCCTTCATCAGTCCGAGCTCCTTGAGCCGCGAGGCCATGATCCTGGCCGTCTTCAGGTGGACCTCCTTGAACATGACCCCGGGCCGGATGGCCCGGATGGCCGCCAGCTGTCCCTCGAGGACGATTTCATAAACCTCTTTTTGTCTCTGGGTGAACTTGCCCCCCACGGGGACGGTCCGGGTGATGTCCGATGCATAGTGGAGCCAGGATTCGGCGCCGGCGTCCATGACCAGCAGGCGGCCCCGCCTGAGCTCGTTGACGTAGCCGTGGTTATGCAGGGTCTGGCCGTTGACGGTGATGATCGGAGGGAAGGCCATGCGGCAGCCGAGCGAGTTGACGACCCCCTCCATCGCGCCCATGACCTCGCGCTCGTGCCGGCCCGGCCGGGCGAGCTTCATCGCCCTCCGGTACATCTCGGCCGAGACGTCCACGGCGGCCTCGATCTCGCGGACCTCCTCCTTGGACTTGACCAGCCGCAGGTCGACCACGGCCTTGATGAGCTCCGGCGAGGCGCCGGCCTTGACCCGAGCCACCGGAAGATGGAGGGTCGAGGCCAGAGCGACGGCCGTCTCCGAGCGATAGGGCGGCAGGTAGCGGACCGGCCGGCGGGAGGCCAGGGCCTTGGCCACGGCCTCGCCGAACGCCTTCCGCGGCGCCGTGCGACGGACGCCGGCCAGGCGCGCCCGGTCCCTGAGCTTGGGCATCTCGCCCATCCAGATGATCTCCTCGAGGCCGATGTCGTCGCCGTAGACCGTGGCGCGGCCCTCGTCGACGTCGATCGTTGCGGCCAGGCCGGGCGAGTCCAGGCCGAAGAAATAGAGGAAGGTGCTGTCCTGGCGGAAATGGAAGGCGTTGTCCGGGTAGTTCATCGGGCTCTCCACGTTCCCGACGAATATGAGCAGGCCCGACCGAAAGCGCTTCGCCAGGGCCCGCCGTCTCTCGATATACGCCTTGTCCTTGAACATGTCTGCCTCCTGTGGGGATTGATCGAATCATACCACATGTGCCCCCTTGAAAGGCAAACGAAAAAGGCTTGCGCGGCAAACCCAAAACGCCTATTTTTAGCGGAGGGCGCCGCCGGCCCGAAGCTGGCGGCTGTCCCCAACCCGCGCCGGAAAAGGAGGTTTTGAATGCCGGAACATCCCTTGGCGGCCCTCCAGAGGCTCGACCCGAAGATGATGGGCCATCTGAAGGACATGGACGAGCTCATCTATTGCCCCGGGGTCCTGCCGAAGAAGTTCAAGCTCCTCATCGCCATGGCCTTCGACGCGGCACACGGCGCCGATATGGGCGTTCGGGCCCTGGCCCTGGCGGCGATGAAGGAAGGGGCGACGAAAGAGGAGATCGCGGAAACCCTGAGGGTGGCCTACCATCTCTCCGGGGTTGGGACCCTCTACTGCGCATCGAAGGGCCTCAAAGACGTCGTTTGAGCGCCGGGCGGAGAGGCGCCGGGCCGCCGCGCCAAATATATCAGTCGAAACCCTTGACAGAACGCGGGGCGCGGCTTATATCACTATTGCCAGCCCCGGGTTATAGCGCCGCAAACGGTCACGACGCCGGCAGTGGGACCGGCAGAAAAATGCGTGTTTGAGTGCGGCGCGGCCGGATCGAAGATGGGGACTGGCAGGCCCCTGACGGGAACCTGTTCTGTCAGGGGCTTTTTTTAGTTCGTCTCCCGATTCCGGGAGAATCTCTCTCCCCGGCTTCGCTCAGGGCATTGCCTCTTGCTACCCGGCCCCCGCGGGAACCAGTTCGCACGGCCCCCCGCTTCGCGTGTCCCCCTCCTCAGCAGCGGGGATCTTCGAGGCAACGCCCATCGCCGCCACGAGAGGGAATCCCGGAGATGGAAGATGAACCTTTTTTTTGCCCGCGAGAGCTCAGC
>DATKJS010000018.1:0-9714 GCA_035543515.1 Terriglobales bacterium
CGCCTCGAAGAAGAGACTTGGGGTCGGGCCTCAGTATCATATAGATAATAAAAAAAATGGATAAAATAGCCGGGCCGTTTTCGGCCTTAAGTCTTTGTTTCTTGGGCCAAAATCGGAGACTTAAGCCAGCTGACAGCGATGCTGGTTGCCGCGGCTGCCCTACTCCTTAAGTGGCTGTTTTTGAGGGCAAGAATGGAGACTTAAGGCCGAATAATGGCCGAAAAAATCGAATATGTTTATTATATTCAATAAGATACTGAGGTCCGACCCCGGTCTTTACATGTTCCAGCGGTAGGAAACCTTGAGGAGGAAGATGTTGTCGCCGGGGGCGGAGAAAAGGCTCCCGAGGTCCCGCCCCAGCCGCAGGCTCCCCGGGTTCGCGTAATCCGCCCGGTTCTGCGTCCAGACGAAATAGATGAGCGACCCGGGCATGTACTCCCACCGGAAGACGACCGTCCCCCGCAGCGACTTGTAGTTGAAGTCGGGGTTCGAGAAGGTGAACGGGGCCGCCGGCCCCGCCCCGTCCGGGTCGACCGTGTAGACGCCGTCCGCGTACCCGATCGTCGACGCGCCCTGCCCGAAGACGTCGTAGGCGAGGCTTTTTGGCCGGGCCAGCTCCTTGAACGCGTCGTACCGCCCGACCGCGATATACGGCTGGATATAGGCCTGGAGCGTCAGCCGCGGCGTGAACGTCCAGTCCACCCTGATCTCGCTCCCGACGACCTTCTCGTCGATGTGGGCGAAGACATAGCGGTTGCCGTAGGTCGCCGTCATGGCCGCGTCCGCGACCTGCGTCACCCACTGCACGGCGTTCCCCTGGAGCGCGATCATCGGCCCGACCGACAGGTTGATGTTCGAGCGCGGCTTCCACCGCACGGCGAGCGTCGCGTTGAACTGGTCGCCCCACATCGACTGCCGGTAGAACATCGACTGCCATTCGGCCACGATCGGCCGCCGCGTGTCCGTCGACAGCTGCGTATCGACCTCGTATCCCCACGGCGTCAACGACAGCGGCCCGCCCCGCGTCCGGTCGTTGCTGACCGACTGCGGGTTATAGGCGAACATGACGTTGAATTGCCAGAAGTTCCGGAACGTCCCCTGGAGCGACAGCAGCCCGACATCCCAGGTCTTGTTGCCTCCGAAATCGTAATTGCGGGAGTAGCCGCCGATGATCATGAAGTACTGGAAGATCTTCCCCGGCTTCGTCCATTGGTACCCCGGCAGGACCTGGGCCTGGATGATGTCCGACATGCCGTACTGGAAACCGACGTCGTTCGGGTCGAACCCCGGCGAAAGCGCCCCCGCGCTCGCCAAAAACAGGAAGTTCCCGTTCTGCTTGCCCAGGTTGAACCGCCCGCCCCATCCCGAGAGCGATGTCGCCCAGGGGTTGAGGCTGACGTGGGTCGCGTCCGGCCGCTGATAATAGTGCATGCTCGACTCTTGGAGCCGGGTGATGTCCTCCGCCGTGCCCTCGACCCTCGTCCCCCCGGCCCAGCCGCCCACGACCCAGTCGCGCTTTTTATCGAGGAACGCCCAGCCGTCCGCGGCCAGGCTGAACGCGTTCTTGTTGAGGATGTCGCTCAGGACCCCCGAGCTCGTCGAGCCGGTACGGATGTCGCGCATGACGCCCGTAGCGAGCATGCCGATGCCGCTCTTCCCCTCACCGATCTCCTTCTGGACGCGGAGGGCGCCGTAATACGTGAACGGCTCGACGTCCTGGTGCAGGATCGTCCCCGACTGGTCGATAGCGGCCGACTCGCGGGCCGTCAGGGCGCTGATGAAACCCACGTTCCAGCTGCCGCCGAGCTTGCCCGTGATCTTTGTCGCGCCGAGGATCGTCGTCCGGTCCGGCACCCGCGCGTAACCGTCCTCGGTGACGTAGCCCTCGGGTTCGCGCCCGATGCGGCGGCTGTAGAAGAAGGTCGGCTGCGGCCAGTTGATGTTGGCGTTGAGGTAGACGCCGCCCCGGCCGAACTGCCGGAAGAGCGACGCCCCCTCGATGAAGAACGGCCGCTTCTCCGCGTAGTAGGTCTCGTAGGCCGAGAGGTTGATGACGGCCGGGTCGACCTCGACCTGCCCGAAGTCCGGGTTGACCGTGGCGTCGAGGGTCAGGTTGCTCTTGAGGCCGACCTTGAGGTCAAAGCCGGCGTTGCCGAGCGTGCGGTGCCCCGTCTCGTAGGGGTTTCCCGGCTCGGCCGGCTGGAGCTGGGCGCTGGCCACGGCGTAGGGCATGAACTCGACCTGGCGGCCGGGGCTTATCCCCTGGATCCCCTCGAGCCGGGCGAAGCGCGAGACGAACGCCGAATCGCTCTTCGGCACCCAGGCGAAGGCCGCCTTCTCGTTCTTGCGCTTGATCGTCCGCAGGAAGTTCACGCCCCAGACGTACTCGTCTTTCTTCGGGAAACGGATCTGGTTGAAGGGGATCTTCATCTCGACGGTCCAGCCCTGGCCGTCGACGTGCGCCCTGGCCTCCCAGACGCCGTCCCAGCTCTCGTCCTCGCCGACGTCGTTCGAGAGGACCGAGTCGTACATCGACCCGGCCGCGGTGACGGAGAAAAAGTAGCCCGAGCGCTTGTCCCAGTAGGGGTCGAGGGCGACGCCGAACGAGTCGGAGTCGGTCTTGGCGTCGCGGCGGCCGAGTCGGCCGATGATCTTCGCCGGCGCGGAGTCGTAACAAAAGGCCGCGACGTAGAGGGCGTGGTCGTCGTAGGCCACCCAGACCTTCGTCCGCTCGCTCGACGGCTCGCCGTCCTTGGGGTCGCTCTGAGTGAAGCCCTCGGCGGCCGGGCCCTGCCAGACCTTCTCGTCGAGGCGGCCGTCGATCGTGATGGGCTCCGTCGTGCGGACGGCCCGGACGACCTTCTGGGGCGGGAGCTTCGGCGGCGCCTGCTGGGGGACCTGCTTGGTCTTGGCGGCCGCCCCGGCGAGCGAGGTCAGGGCAAGGAAAAAGGATATCGTGAACGCGGCGAGCGTCGCGGTTCTTTTCATCTGCCGTTCCTCACGCATATATACGCTCCAGGGGGGCCAAAGGTTCCCCGTAGAGAGGTCGGACGGGTCCAATCCGCGCGCGTTCCCGGTTGCGGTGGCACCGGGGTCGCCCTTATCCCCCGGCCCCGGGAACCTGTCCCGGTTCCCCCGTCGGAAATCCCGCCGGGTCCCCTTCCAAACGGGGGCTTTCGGGTGACCCCGGCGCCACCTGCGCTGGTCGCCTCCTGATTGCCGTCACCTGTTGACAAGCAGTTAGCGCTGGGGCAATATAACGGGTAAAGAGCCGTGGCGACGAACGTCCTGCCCGCTTTTTCCCCAATCGCCTCCGCCGTTCCTTCCTCCTCGCTCTCTTCCCCCGCATCCATTCCCTACGGCCGAATGCCGCGCCCGGCCCGCTCCGAATCGCCGAGAGGTGCCCGATGAGCGACGAACCCAACGACGAAGCGAAGAAAGCGCCCGACGACAAGGCGCCCGGCTCCGGCTACACCCGCCGCCAGTTCCTCCTCTGGGCCGGCGCGGCCGGCCTGACGCCCATCCTCCAGCAGCGCCAAGTCCGGCAGAAGCCAGAGATCAAGCGCATCACGGGTCTTGCCGCCGGGCAGTCCTTCTCCATTTCCGTGCTCCGGCCCGACGACCTCCTCAACCTCGAGTTCGAGTTCCTCAACCTCAAGCTCGCCCCGAGCGCCCCGGCCAGGCTCGTCCGGCAGAACCCCTCCTCGCCGGCCTTCCTCATCGTCCACTTCCCGCCGCAGAGCATCGCCGAGGAGGCCTTCTGGGAGGCGGCCAAGGAGTTCAAGCCGGTGTCCGTGCCCGGCAGCAAGTTCCGCGTCTTCCAGGTCCAGTCGACCTCCGACGTGCCGCGCGTCCCGCCCGTCCTCTCCCGCATCTCCGGCCGCTCGCGCCTGGCCTTCCGCGTCCCCGACGACATCGAGGAGATCCCGTTCACCCTCGAGTCGCTCCTCGCCTGGGACCTCCTCGAACCTAGCCTCGTGCCGGTCGCCCTGCCGCCGGTCGCCTTCCACGGCGGCATCCTCGAGCTCCGGCCGATGACGGCGCCTTCGTCGGGCTCCGGCGCGCTCGTCGCCGCCCAGCCGGCCGCCGCGTCCGCCCAGCCCAAGGCCGCGCAGGCCGCCCCGACCGCCCTCGCCGCCCGAGCCCAGACCTCGCGCTTGGGCCGACAGCGCGTGCAGGCCCCCCCGGCGAAGCTCAGGCCCGTCTCCGTTATCCCGAGGATCGTCCAGCCCGGGCCGACGCAGACCTCGATCGAGATGCCCTACCGGCTCATGCTCTCTCCCCATGCCGGCGAGGGCTGGCGCCATTCGATCGAGGCCGTGACCCGCGACGGCCGGACCGAGCTCTGGCACACGCGCCTGACCCCTTCCGGGCCCGACGGCGCGCCCGACGAGAGTTCGACGACGCCCCTTCACGTCCGGGCCGTCTGGTCGCCCGATTGCAACGCCGGCGACCACACCAAGGGTCCGGGGCACTCGGACACGCCCTTCCGCATGTCGCTCGACCGCCAGGACCGCCACGAGATCGTCCACCTGACGAGCGATTATTTCCTGAAGAAGCCCGACGACCGGCCGCTCACGCCCGAGCCCGTCGACGTCAGGCGCCTGATGCTCTCGCCGCTCGGCGCCTGGCTCGACTCCCAGGGCCTCTGGGAGCCTCCGGCGCCCCTGACCGTCCAGGAATGGAGCCACAAGGCGACCATGGCCCGCGACCACTTCGTCCGCGTCGTCTACAAGGGCTACCTCCTGCCCTTCGGCAACCAGGCGTCGCTCGTCAAGGTCACGGAGCGCAAGTTCTGGAAGCGCGAGGACGGACAGCAAATCGCCTACCTCTTCCAGCGGATGTTCATCATCGTCCGCAGGCCCGACAAGGCCGTGCCCGTGCCCTTCCAGGCGAACGACGGCCGCGAGCTCCCGTTCCGCGAGGTCCGCATCACGACGCGCGTCACGCCCAACCTCGACCAGCCGGACCTGAGCGCCGTCGGCGCCTACGGCCAGTCGGCCTTCTGGCCGCGCGTCTCCGGCGGAGATTTCCCGTTCCAGGTCGTGGCCAAGGACTGGGAGGGGCGGCCCGTCGAGTTCGAGATGCCCATGCTCTTCGTCGGCAACGACCTCGCCTTCGACCTCGAGAAGATGAAGGACGTCGTCAGCGGCTACAACGGCACGACCCCCAAGGACCGCCGCAAGGCCGCCTGCCACGGCCAGAAGGTCGCCTTCGCCGAGGCTCGCGACAGGGGCGACACCAGCCTCGAGGCCCGGTCGGTCTCGTTCGGGGTCAAGTCGGCCGCGGGCGGCCAGCCCAAGAGCTTCGAGCTGGCCGACCAGCCGATGTGCTTCCCGCTCATGGACGAGGCGGAGGCCTTTATCCCGGCCCTCAAGGGCCTGGCCGGCCTCGACGCGACCCGCATCGAATACCCCGAGACCTACGTCAGCGACGGCCTGGGCGGCGCGAACAAGGGCGAGCTCTTCGCCAAGGCCGTCGAGCCGCCGACGATGTCCTTCACGGCCAACCGGGGCGACAGGTCGGGCGGCATCGCCTCGCCGAGCTTTGCCGTGGCCGGCCTGTCGCGGGTCCTGGGGCCCATCGGGAGCGCCTCGTCCGCAGCCGCGGCCGCCGCCTCTTCCCTGGCCGACGCCGCGGCCGGCATCTTCAACCCGGCCAATATCTTCGACGACTCGGCCAAGCTCCTCGGCGGCGTCCTCCTCAAGAACATCATCGGGCTCGTCAACGATTTCACCGGGTCGACCGACAAGGCCCTCGTCATCAAGACCCAGACCGTCGAGGACAAGGGGACGCCGGTCGCCGTCAAGACGGTCATGACCTGGAAGCCCGAGCTCCACGACTTCCTGATCTTCCTCGCCTCGCGCGGCGGCCAGCCGGCCTCCCTGGTCATCGAGGCGACCCAGGTCGTTCCGCTCGACGGCTCGCCCCCGACTTTCGACACCAAGGGCGAACTCAGGGACTTCACCCTCGACCTCGTGGCCGGCATCGAGAGCTTCGTCCGCGTCATGTTCTCCAAGTTCACCTTCACCGCCAAGACCGGGCAGAAGGCCGACGTCTCGCCCGAGTTCGCCGGCCTGGAGTTCCTCGGGCCGCTCAAGTTCATCAAGGAGCTCCTCGACCAGATCCAGATGCCGGGAGGCGACGGCCTGGGCAAGCCCATCGTCGACGTCGGCGCGTCCGGGGCCAAGCTCGGCTTCACCTTCGGCATCCCGACCGTGGCCTTCGGCGTCTTCAGCCTGCAGAACATCCGCTTCACGGCCGAGGTCGACCTGCCCTTCAACGGCGACGCCGTCAGCCTGCGCTTCGCCTTCAACGAGCGCAGCAGCCCGTTCCTCCTGACCGTGTCCTTCTTCGGCGGCGGCGGCTTCTTCGCCATGGTCCTCCGGCCGGACAAGATCCAGCTCATCGAGGGGTCGCTCGAGTTCGGCGGCTCGTTCGCCCTGGACATCGGCGTCGCCAGCGGCAGCGTCAGCCTCATGGCCGGCATCTATTTCAAGTACGAGAATAAGAAGGTCACCCTGACCGGCTACGTCCGCTGCAACGGCTCCCTGGACGTCCTGGGCATCATCAGCATCTCGGCCGAGTTCTACCTGTCCCTGACCTACGACGAGGCCAAGAACTCGGCCTACGGCCAGGCGTCGCTGACCGTCAAGATCGAGGTCCTGTTCTTCAGCACGAGCGTCACCATGACCGTCGAGCGCGAGTTCGCCCACTCGCCCGCTCCGCTGTTCTCGGACCTCATGGACCAGAGCCACTGGCTCGGCTATTGCGAGGCGTTCGCCTAGGAGGCATGTCATGGCCCAGCCCACCATCATCTGGACGTTCCTGCCGAAAGGCGTCGACAAGGGCAAGCTCCTGTTCTCGGCGGCGGTCTCCTTCCGCCTGCCCGAGGGCGCCGGGTCGAACCCGAACCTCTCCCTCTACCCCGAGGTCCTCGGCTGGCCGGAGACGCTCAAGCCGCTCTCCTTCTCGGTCGAGGTCGAGAACGGGCCGTCGTTGCCGGCCGTGCGGACCTCGAAGGACCCCGACCTCGAGTTGTGGAAGGCCATCTTCCAGCCCGAGTCGCCGGTCGTGCCCTTCAAGTTCGCCGACTTCAGCGCCCACCCGGTCATGGCCTATCCGGCCCGCCAGGTCATGACCTTCCTGGCCCAGCAGTACATCACCACGGCCGCCGAGCACCCGGAACACCCGCCGGCGGTCGAGAAGCTCCTCCGGCCCGAGGCCTTCGGCCAGATCCGGATGAAGCCCGTGACCCGGCCCGGCATGGCGCCGCTCGCCGCCCAGAATGCCGAGCCGGCCCTGCGCCTCCAGGTCCAGCAGACGCTCGGCGCCCAGAAGGTCAAGGCCATGCCGGTCGCGGCCCGGCCCAACCCGCCCCAGGACTTCTTCCTCGTCCGCCAGTTCCACCAGCCGAAGGGACAGACCGTCGTCAACCCGGTCACGAAGCAGGCGGTCCAGGTGCGCGTCCCGCTCAAGCCCCCGGAGATCGATTTCCACCAGGCCATGGCCCTCATCAGCCAGTACCCTGAGCTCATGCGACTCCTGGGCCTGGCCGTCGATTTCGAGATGGCCGTGCCGCCGAATTTTCCGCGCGCGGGCAGCGTCCGCGTCGTCCCGGGCGGCCGCAAGGACTATCTGCCCTGGACGAAGTTCATGTACGAGGCGCCGCGCCAGCGCTTCTACGCCGCCTCGCGGGCGGCCAAGCCCGACGTCGTCGACGGCTTTCTCGACCTCGCCGACGACGACCAGTACGACGTCGTCCAGATCGACCTCGACGGCGCCGCCCTCAAGGCCGTCGACCTCGCCGACGAAGGAGAGAACAAGGACGCGGGCGGGCTGCCGGCGCTCCGGTCGGGCGGCCTCTCCGTCGTTCGCACCGGCAAGGCCGTGGTCATCGCCGCCTCCCTCCGGACCGCGTCCGACAACAACGCCGCGCTCGAGGGCCGGCGGCCGGTCACGTTCGGCGCCGAGGACCTCGTCCAGGGCTACCGCATCGACGTCTGGGACGACCGGTCGAAGAAGTGGAACTCGCTCTGCAAGCGAAGCGGGACCTACCGCTTCACGCGCGTCGACCGCGAGGTGACCCTCGACGACGAGGGCTTCGTATCCTCCAATGTCACCCGGGCCGCCGACGGCTCCTCGGAGGACATGTACACGCACGAGTCGCTCTTCAGCTGGCAGGGCTGGAGCCTGGTCGCGCCGCGGCCCGGAAAGACGATCGACCCCCGCGACAACGTCCAAGACATCCAGAACGCCGCCGCCACGGCCTTCCGGCTGGAGACGAAGTTCAAGCCGGCGGCGGGGTCTCTGCCGCGGCTGCGCTACGGCACCGGCTATCGGATCAGGGCGCGGGCCGTCGACCTGGCCGGGAACAGCGTCGCGGCGGACGTCCCCGACGACGCCCACGCCATCCCGGCGCCGCCCGAGGCGCCGCACGTCTACAGCCGCTTCAGCCCGATCGCGCCGCCCGTCGTCGTGGCGCGCGAGGCGGCCAAGCGCGGCGAGTCGCTCGACGACGTCGTCATCCGCAGCTTCAACGACGCCGAGCCGAAGGACGCGCAGGCGACGAGCGAGACGGCCGAGCGCCACATCGCCCCGCCCAAGACGGCCGAGCTCACGGCCGAGGTCCACGGCCAGTTCGACACGGACAAGGGGCTCAACCCGGACGCCTACGCCCTCATCGCGGCCAAGGACGGCGGCGCCTTCCACGAGGTCGAGGCGGCGGAGACGATCGACCTGCCGTATCTCCCCGACCCGTGGGCGAAGGGCGTCACCGTGCGGGGCCTGCCGCACCAGCTGGCGACGAACCCGATGCAGCTCGAGTACCCGGGCGACTGGCCGGAGAAGAAGCTCCTGCGGCTGAGGGTCGTCGAAGGCGAGGGGGCGCCGTCCTACGACCCGGCGACCCGCGTCCTGACCGCTTATCTCAAGAAGGGCGAAAAGGCCACCCTGCGCCTGAGCAGCTATCTCAACGAGGACAAGGTGGCGAACATGGGCATTTTCAGGTGGCTCGAGATGCCCCAGCGCGTCATCCCCAAGCGGCTGATCAGTCCCGTGCGGATCCCGATCGCGCAGGCCGAGCCGGCCGCGGCGGCATCGACCCAGGCGGGGCGCGCCGCGGCGACGTCGCCGCAGCAGACGACGGGGGGGCTGTCGGCCGCGTCGGGACAGGCGGCCCAAACGACCGGGCAGCTGACGGCCGGCAGCGGCCAAAACCAGGCCGGCCAAAACCAAGCCGGCCGGAACCAGGCGGCGCAGAGCCAGGTCCGCGCGACCCAGGCCAGGTCCGCGGCGCCGGTCGCGGCCACGGGCCTCATCCAGCTCCCGGCCGTCGACATCAACCGCATCAAGGCCGTGACCCTCCAGGGCCTTCATTGGATGATGACGCCCTACCGCGACGTCACCATCGTCCACGCCGTCCAGCAGCCGGTCGGCCGCCCGGCGAGCCAGCGGTTCGAGGCGCTCAAGGGGATGGGCGACACGTTCGCGACGCTCGAGGCCGAGCTCGCGGTCCATGCCTGGAGCACGGCCAAGATCGACCTCATGGCCGAATGGCAGGAGCCGATCGACAATGTCCAGGAAACAAGCTGGCGGATGATCTCCGGCAAGGCCCATGTCGCGGAGCTGCCGCTCGAGCGCGACCTCGCCTCGCTCGTCCTCGGACCGGAGAGGCCGTGCCAGCACGAGTTCCACGACACGAAATACCGGAGC
>DATKJS010000019.1:0-9894 GCA_035543515.1 Terriglobales bacterium
ATCCGGTGGCCCGAATGAGAACGGAACGAAAGGCCGGCCGGAACGTATATATAAGCGACGGCGGTTTTTTGCGCCGTCCGGCGACTTCCGAAAACCGGGCACTCTTCCGAGAAGCCTTGAATGGAGGACGGACATGAATAAGCGGATGCTCTCTGCGGCCATCATTGCCCTGGCCGTCTGCGGCGCCTTCTCCTTCGGACAGGAGAAGAAGGAGATGTCCCTGACGCTCGAGGACGCCATCGTCAGGGCTCTCAAGGGCAACCTCAACGTGGCGGCCGAGGTCATCGGCCCCGAGCTCTCCGGGGCCCAGGTCTCGCTGGCCAAGGAGATGTACATGCCGACGTTCCAGATCGGCCTCCAGGAGGAGCGCTACGAGCAGCCGTCGACCTGGTCGCTCCAGAACTCGGGGACCTACGTCATGCGCAGCGCGTACTCCCCGCTCTCGATCACTCAGCAGATCCCGCTCGGCGGGAACCTCTCCGTCGCCCTGAACTACAATTACCAGAAGAATAACCAGCTCTTCCAGAACTTCAACCCTTACTACTCGAGCAACCTGAGCTTCACCCTGACCCAGCCGCTCCTCAGGAACTTCGGCTGGACGGTCAGCCGCAAGTCGATTGTCGTCGCCCAGAACTCCCTCGACGTTTCCCGCAGCAATTTCAAGACGACTCTGATCACGACGATTTATAACGTCGAGCAGGCCTACTGGAACCTCGTCTACGCCAACGAAAACCTCAAGGCCCTCCAGCAGTCCCTCGACCTCGGCCGCGACCTCCTGACGAAGACGAAGAAGGAGGTCGAGGTCGGGCAGAAAGCGCCGATCGAGGTCCTCAACGCCGAGACGACCGTCGCCCGCCGCGAGGCGGACATCCTCCAGGCCGAGGCCCAGGTCAGGCGCAGCCGCGACCAGCTGGCTGCCCTTTTCAACCTGGACGCCGACCCGGCGGCCAAGGGGATGGCGCTCGTGCCGGCCGATAAGCCCGAGCTCAAGCCCTTCAAGATCACGTACGAGGAGGCCCTGGCCAAGGCCATGGCCCGGCGGCCGGAGCTCGAAGCGGCGAAGTACGGCATCGAGACGAAGAAGGTCAACTTCACCGTCGCCCGCAACCAGCTCCTGCCCAAGCTCGACCTCAACGTCGTCAAGTCGAGTCCCGGCATCTCGGGCGACCAGATTCTTTATCTGAACAACGATCCCTTTTCGGGCGTTATCGTTGGGACGATTCCGGGCAAGGCGAGCCAGGCCTTCCGGGATGCCTTTAAGTTCCTCTACAACAACTGGACGGTCGGCCTGACCCTGACCATCCCCTTCGGCGACGTCGTCGGCCGGTCGAACTACGCCTATGCCAAGCTTGACCTGGAGCAGACCCAGGCCCGGCTCAAGTACCAGGAACAGCAGATCGCACTGGAGGTCAGCGACGCCGTCCTGACCCTCGAGACGGCGGCCAAGAGCGTCGACGCCTACCGGGTCGCCCGGGAGCTCGCCGAAAAACAGCTCGAGGCCGAAACGAAGAAGCTCAACGTCGGCCTCTCGACGAACTACTTCGTCCTGACCTACCAGGACCAGCTGTCCACGGCCCGCTCGGCCGAGCTGAGCGCCCTCGTGGCCTACAACATCGCCCTGGCCAACATCGCCAAGGTCACGGGCACGACGCTCGAGACGCGGAACATCACCCTGACGGATTACATTAAGTAAGAGCGGGGACACGTATCTCAGGTACGTGTCCCCTCTTTGTCCCACTTTTTCTTGCCTTGGTTTTTTTCGCTGTGCTAAGATGACCGCGTGGAAATCTCGGCGGTCATCGTCACCCTTAACGACGAGAAGCGGCTCGAACCGGCCCTGCGGAGCCTCGAGGGGGCCGTTTCGGAGATCGTCGTCCTCGACGGCGGGAGCGCCGACGGCACGGCGAAGCTCGCCCGCAAGTTTACGCCCCGCGTCCTCGAGCGCGCCGCGTCCGACCCCGCCGGCCAGAGGAACTGCGCCGCAGGCCAGGCCTCTTTCCCCTGGGTCCTGGCCCTGGACGCCGACGAGCGCCTCTCTCCGGAGCTCCGCGAGGAGATCCTGAAGCTCCGCCGCACGGAGCCGGACTGCGCCGGCTTCGCCGTTCCCCGCCACACGAGCTACCTCGGGCGGTGGGTCCGGCATTCGGGCTGGGCGCCGGACCGCCCCGTGCGCCTCTTCCGCAGGGACCGCGGCCGCTGGGAGGGGGACGCCCTCGGGACCCGCTTCGTCCCCGACGGGCCCGTCGAGAGTCTCCGCTCCCCGCTCCATCGCTTTCCCTTCGCGACGGTCGGCGAGCACGCGGCCCGGGTCAACAAGGTCTCGGGCCTCGAGGCCCAGCGGCTCTACGCCGCCGGCCGGAAGTCCCACTGGGCCGGCCTCGTCGCCCGGCCGACGCTCCGGTGCCTGAAGACCTATCTCCTTGAGCTCGGCTGCCTCGACGGCTTCCCCGGCCTCGTCATCTCAGTCCTCGACGGCTACGGCGGCTTCCTGCGCTCGGCCAAGCTCCGCTCGATCTGGAAGAAAGGTGAGCACATTGAGCCTTTTCCTGATTGACGGCGGCCGGGAGTGGGGCGGCGCCGAGCGCCAGGCCCTAGCCCTCGCCCGGGAGCTCCGGCGGCAGGGCTTCGCCTCGCGCCTCGTCGCCGCGCCGGAGAGCCCGCTCCACAAGAACGCCGCCGCCGACGGCCTGCCCGTTTTACCCTTCGCCCTGCCCGGCGGGCGGTGCTTCTTCGGCGCGCTGCGCCTTGGCGCCCGGATGCGGCGCGAGGGCTGCGTCCTGGCCCATTTCGGGGACGCGGCCGGCGCCGCCGTCGGCGCGCCCGCGGCCGCCCGGGCCAAAGTCCCGCTACGCGTCCTGTCGCGGCAGCCCAACGGCTCGGGCCGGCCCGGGCCCGTCAGGATGAAGGACATCGACGCCGTGGTCGCCGGCTCCGAGGGGCTCAGGGACGTCCTCGTCCGCGGCGGGCTCCCGGCCACGGCCGTCGAGGTCATCCCTTCGGGCATCGACTTCTCGCCCTACGAGAAGCCCGGCCCGCGCGACTTCCTCCGCCGGGAATTCGGCTTCGGCGCGGATGACTTCCTGGTCGGCATCGTGACCGGGCTCGAGGAGCCGCGGAGCTACCAGGACCTCGTCGCCGCCTCCCGGACGATCGTCGAGCACGCCCCGAAGGCGCGCGTCGTCGTCCTGGGCGAGGGCGCGCTGCGCCTCGAGCCCGACAAGAAGGGCCACGACGTCCACGGCGACGAGATCCGCTTCTACCTGGGCTTTCGCGACCACCTGACGCAGGCTCTGGCCTCGCTTGACGCGTTCGTCACGACCTCGCCCCTGGTCGGCTTCGGCGGCGGGCTGCTCGACGCCATGGCCTGCCGGGTGCCGGTCGTGGCCGGTGAGGCGGGCGGCGTGCCGGAGGTCCTCATCCACCGCGAGACGGGGATCCGGGTGCCGGCGCGCGACCCGCGGGCCCTGGCCGAGGCCGTCCTCAAGCTTTATCTCGACCGCGCCCTGGCCGCGCGGCTGGCCCAGCGGGGACAGGAGGCCGTCCGGGACAGGTACTCGGCCGAGGCCATGGCCCGGCGGACGATCGCCCTCTACGAGCGGCTGGCCGCCCGCAAGGGGATCAAGCTTGGTTGAGCGGGTCGACCGTCCGCGCCGAAGTGTCCCGCTTTTCTTCGCTTACTCGCGCGCTTGACGAAAGGCGACATATCCTCTAGTATTTGTAGGAATTCCGCAGTCAAGACGCGGCGGGAGATCTCATGAAAAAGCTCGTCATCGTCGGGGCCGGCACCGGCGGCACGATCATGGCCAATCTGCTCCACCGGCGCCTCGACCGCCGCGCCTGGTCGGTCACCGTCATCGACAAAGATGACGACCACTACTACCAGCCCGGCTTCCTCTTCATCCCCTTCGGGTTCTATACGAAGCAAGACGTCCTCAAGAAGAGGTCCGCGTTCTTGCCCCGGGGCGTCGAGTTCGTCGTCGCCGACATCGAGGGCATCGACCCTGCCGCGAACGCCGTCCACCTGGCCGACGGCCGCCGCGTCCCCTACGACCTGCTCATCGTGGCCACGGGGGCCGAGATCGCGCCCTCCGAAACGCCCGGCATGCTCGACGGCTGGCGCGACACGATCTTCGATTTCTACACGGCCGAGGGCGCCACGGCCCTGGCGGCGAAGCTCAAGACGTTCTCCGGCGGCCGGCTCGTCGTCCATGTCAACGAGATGCCCATCAAGTGCCCGGTCGCTCCGCTCGAGTTCGCCTTCTTCTGCGACTGGTGCCTGCGGCGCCACCACCGGCGCGACGCCATCGAGCTCGTTTACGTGACGCCCCTGCCCGGCGCCTTCACCAAGCCGGTCGCCTCGAAGGCTCTCGGCGCCCTCCTCGATGAGCGCGGGATCCGGACCGAGGCCGATTTCGCCGCCGAGCGCATCGACGCCGCCTCCCGCAAGCTCGTCTCCTACGACGGCCGCGAGGTCCCCTACGACCTCCTCGTGACCGTGCCGACGAACATGGGCGCGGAGATGATCGAACGCTCCGGGCTCGGTGACGAGCTCCGCTTCGTCCCGACCGACCCGGCGACCCTGCGCTCGCTCAAGCACGAGAACATCTTCGTCATCGGCGACGCCACGAACGTGCCGGCCTCCAAGGCGGGCTCGGTGGCCCACTTCCAGTCGGACGGCCTCGCCGAGAACGTCCTCCGGGCCATCGAAGGCAAGCCCCTCGAGCCGTCCTTCGACGGCCACTCCAACTGCTTCGTCGAGACCGGGCGCCGCCAGGCCGTCCTGATCGATTTCAACTACGCGACCGAGCCCCTGCCGGGACGCTTCCCCTTCCCCGTCGTCGGGCCCATGCCGCTCCTTCGGCCGAGCCGGATCAACCACCTGGGGAAGCTCGCCTTCCGCTGGATGTACTGGCACGTGCTGCTCAGGGGCCGGCCCATCCCGTTCGTCCCGTCACGGATGAAGATGGCGGGGAAGAGGCGCCCGAAGGACGCCTGAGGACGCCGGCCCGCGCCGGGCGTCGAGGGCGACGAAAAGAACAGACAAGGAGGGAGAAATGCCCCAGAAACAATACGGGAACGTCAGCGTCGAGGTCGACGCCGAAGGGTTCATGACGAACCCGGCCCAGTGGACCCGCGAGGTCGCCGCCGCCATCGCCAAGGAGGAGGGGATCGCCGGGCTCCTCCCCGCGCACTGGAAGGTCATCGACTACATGCAGAAGGAGTTCAAGGAGACCGGGCAGGCGCCGTCGATCCGCCGGATCAACAAGACGGGCGTCGTCAGCACCAAGGAGCTCTACGAGCTCTTCCCGGGCGGCCCGGCCAAGAAGGCGGCCAAGATCGCCGGCCTGAAGAAGCCCGAGGGCTGCGTCTGAAGAAGGGGTCAAACCTACAGATTACAGGTTTCTTCTGTAATCTGTAGGTTTGACCCCATCCGATAGGAGGGACCATGGACGAGAAGATCAAAAAGGTCTCGATCGTCATCTCGAAGGGCGGCCTGGACGGCGTCTATCCCGGGCTGATCATGGCCAACGGCGCCCGCATGGAAGGCATCGAGGCCAATCTCTTTTTCACTTTCTTCGGCCTCGACGCCATCGTCAAGAAGCGGATGGGGAAGATCAAGATCGCCACGGTCGGCAACCCCGGCATGCACATGCCGACGCTCCTCGGCGCGATCCCTGGGATGTCGGCCATGGCCACGGCGATGATGATGAAGACGATGGACAAGCTCGACATCCCCCCCGTGCCCGAGTTCATCGAGATGATCCACGACGCCGGCGCGAAGCTTTATGGCTGCAAGGCGACCGTGGACATGTTCAAGCTGAGGACGGAGGACTTCTGCCCCCAGGTCGAGGCCGTCATCAACGTCGGCAAGTTCTACGAGATCTCGGCCGGCGGCCAGATCATCTTCACCTGAGGGTCGGCGCCCGCCGGGCTCAGGCCTGCTGGGTCCGGCCGGGGTCGAGGTTCGCGCCGCAGTGCGGGCAGACCTTCCATTCGGCCTGGACCGGCTTCTTGCAGCTCGGACAGACCGCCTTCATCGGCTTGCCGCAGTGCGGGCAGAAGGTGTAGCCCGTCCGGACCTCGGTCCCGCAGCTCGGGCATTTCTCGCAGCACGTTGCTTGGGCCGGGGCCTGGGCCTGGGGCCGCGCCGTCCGCTCGCTGCGGACGATGAGGAAGATGATCAGCCCGATGATGTGACCGATGAAGACGAGGAGGGCCCAGAGCAGACCGTTCATCCCCCGCCCCTCGGCGTCGCGGTAGACCCAGACGCAGACGAAGACCCAGAGGGCCAGGAGGGCCAGCGGCAGGAGCATGAGCGGGAAGAAGGTGAAGACCCCGTTGATGGAGTGCCCCGCGTCCCGGAAGACGTGGGCGACGCCGGGGATGAAGCCGAACGGCAGGACGAAGAAGATCGACCGGAAGGCCAGCAGGGCCAAGAGCGCGACGAGGATGACCAGCACCCAGGTCGCGGTGTTGTTGTTCGTGGTCATGGGAATCTCCTTATACACGTTGAGCGGACCGGGGGCCTTGGTCCCCGTCCGGCCGGCCCGCGCCCAGGACGACCGGGGTCAGGAAGAGGGCGAGCACGTTCTGGGCGATGACGGCGACGGCCAGCCAGGCCATCGCGGGGATGGCCTCGCCGGGCTTGAGGTCGGCCAGGACGCCGGCGATCCAGACGGCCGCGAGGACCGTGAACAGAGAGGCGGCCACGGCGACCGGGACCGGCACGCGCGCCCGCCTCGGTCCGCGCCGCGCCCTTTCCGCCTCGGCCCCCGCCAGCTCCTCCAGGCACAGCCGCCGCGTCTCCGTGCCGACAGAGGCGGGCGTCGCCGGCCAGCGCAGGTCCGCCGCGGCCCCGCGCAGCGCCCGGCGCCCGGCCGCGAAGGCGCGGCAGCGGGCGCAGTCGCGGAGGTGGGCGTCGAGCCCCTGCCGCTCGGAGGCGTCGAGGGGCCGGTCCTCGGAATCGAGGATCAGACGTTCCGTCTTGCCACAGGTCATGGCTCATTCTCCTTCGGCGCCCGTGTCCCGGCCGGCCCGAAAGCGGCCAGGTCCTTCTGGAGGCGCTTCGTCGCCCGGTGGAGGAGGGTCCGGACCGTCGCCTCGGGCAGGCCGAGCATCCGGCCGATCTCCTCGTGCTTGTAGCCCTCGACGTCCTTGAGGACGAAGACGCGGCGCTGGCGCGGGGGCAGCGCGGCCAGGGCGCGGCGGAGGCACAGGCGGAGGTCCGCCCGCGCCCCGACGTCGCCGCCGGCGTAGCGGCCCGCGTCCCAGCCGGGGTCGGCGTCGGCCGCCGCGTCCGCCATGGTCCGGGCCCGCTCGAGGAAGAACAGCCGGCGGACCCTCTTGCGCCGCAACCCATCCCGGTGGGCGTTGGCGGCGATCGTGGCGAGCCAGGCCCGCGCGCCGCCGGGCTGCGGCCCCGCCGGCCGGGCGCGCACGGCCCTCAGCCAGGTCTCCTGGAAGAGGTCCTCGGCGTCCCGGGCGTTGTCGGTCAGGGCGCAGGCGAGACGGAAGACGGCGTCCCGGTGGGCTTCGAAGAGCGCCTCGAAGGCCTCCTGGGACAGCGGCGGGGCCGACAGTTCCCCGCGGGCGGCGGCTTCGACTCCGGCCATCACGGCGTCCATGCTATTTCCGTCTCACTCCGAAAGACGCGCGAGACGGGAGAACGTTTCATGCGGCTGAGGCCGGCCCCGGGCGGGGCGGTCACGGGGCTTTGATGGATTTCAGGTATTCCTCGAGCCGGGCTTTCAGGACCGGGTCCGAGATCTTCGGCAGCGCCGCCTCGAGGATGGGCTTGGCCTTGGCCGGCTCGTTGCTGTTCATGTAGGCGATGCCGAGGTTGACCTGAAGGCCGATGTCGTCGGGGGCGAGGACGAGCCCCGCCTGGAAGCTCCCGGCGGCCTCCGCGAAGCGGTTGAGCTGATTGAGGATGACGCCCTTGAGGTTGTAGGCGCCGGGCGACTTCGGGTTCTCGGCGATGGACTTCTGGACGTCCGCCAGGGCCTGCTCGAACTTGTGCTGGTTGAAGCGGACGCGGCCCAGGTAGTAGCTCGTGACCGGGTCCTCCTTGAGGGCCTCCGATTTGGCGAACTCGGCCTCGGCCTTGTCCATCTCGCCGGTGTCGAAGAGGGCCAGGCCGTAGTTAAAGTGAGCCTCGGGGAGGTTCGGCTTGAGCGCCGCGGCCTTCTCGAACTCGGGCAGGGCCCGGGCCACGTCGCCCTTCTTGTAATAGGCGTTCCCGAGCAGCATGTGGCCGCCGTAGTGGTTCGGGTCGAGGGAGAGGGCCAGGTTGCCATAACGGATGGCCTCGTCAGGGAACCCGTAGTTGAGGGCGACGACCCCCTTCTCGTATTGGTACTGGGGGTCGTTCTCGGAACCCTTGCCCTTCTGCTTCTGCGCCTCCGCGGCGGCGCAGCCGATGACGCAGACAGCGAGGACGACGGCCAGCAGGTAACGAGTCGTTTTCATCGGGAATATCATCGCACAACTCGGACAGACCGGCAAGCCGGCGGGGGACGACGGGCCGCGACGCCGGCCGCGCCCCAGGGGCCCGGCGCCGCGAAAGGGCACGGCAAGCCCGCACCTCCCGCCGGTCTCGGACCCTGGCCGCGAAGCTCCTCCGGGCCTCGGCTTGCCTTCGGGCAGGACAGTCCTTAGAATGAAGGGAAAACGCGACTCTTGATAGAGGAGGGAGTCATGGCTCGATCGGACGAGGAACGGATCGGGATATTCGGCGCGATCTTAGCGCTGGCCGTTGCGGCGGCGGCCTTCGCCGCGGGCGGGGAAGCGGGCGGGGCGCCGCCCGCCGCCCTCGGCTTCGACATCGCGCCGACGGTCTTTTTCGTGCGCGACGGGAGCGCGCTGAGGCAGCTCCTGAGCTTGACCGTTCAGAACGGCGGCGCCGCGACTTCCGGGACGCTGACAGCGGCGATCGCCGGGCGCGACCTGAGCTTCCCCCTGGGCCAGATCCCCGCGGGCCGGAGCACGTTCTCCGTGGCCGTCCCCGAGGTCACCAAGCCGGTCGGGGCCGCGTTCACGCTGCGGGCGGGCCGCCTCACGGTCAGGAAAGAGGTCGGCCTCAAGCCCCAGCGCAAGTGGACCGTGGACCTCTTCCATCATGCCCACACGGACATCGGCTACACAGAGCTCCAGACCCGCGTTGCGGCCAACCACGCCGACTACATCGATTCGGCCGTCGACTATTGCCGCCAGACCGACGGCTACCCCGACGACGCCAAGTTCCGCTGGAACATCGAGGTCTCCTGGTCCCTCCAGCAGTTCCTGAAAACTCGGCCCGAGGCCAGGGTCCGCGAGCTCGTCGAGCTCATCAAGGCCGGCCGCATCGAGCTCTCCGGGCTCTACCTCAACCAGTCGGACGGCTTCTCCCACGAAGAGCTCGCCCGCTCCGTCGATCTCGCCCGGGAGTTCGGCAAGGCCAACGGCTTCGAGGTCGTCTCGGCCATGAACGACGACGTCAACGGCTTCAGCTGGGCCCTGCCCCAGATCTTCCGGCAGGCCGGCATCAAGTACTTCGCCACCGGCATCAACGAAACGCGGTCGCGGGCGCCGTTGCGCCGGCCGTGCGCCTTCTGGTGGGAATCGGCCGACGGCAGCCGGGTTCTCGAGTGGGAGGGCGAGCACTACCTTTTCGCGAATTATGACCTTTCTCTCCACGAGCCGCTGGCGACGAGTGCCCCCAAGGTCGGGGACTACCTGGCCAAGCTCGAAGCGCGGGGCGACTTCCCCTACGACATGATCGCCTTCAACATCAGCGGCTGGACGACGGACAACTGCCCGCCGGGCCGCGGCCTCTCCGATCGTGTCAAGGAGTGGAACGAGAAGTACGCCTACCCCAAGCTGCGTCTCGCGATATGGCGCGATTTCTTCGGCCCC
>DATKJS010000020.1:0-16243 GCA_035543515.1 Terriglobales bacterium
GCTGAGCTCTCGCGGGCAAAAAAAAGGTTCATCTTCCATCTCCGGGATTCCCTCTCGTGGCGGCGATGGGCGTTGCCTCGAAGATCCCCGCTGCTGAGGAGGGGGACACGCGAAGCGGGGGGCCGTGCGAACTGGTTCCCGGGGGGGCCGGGGAGCTAGAGGCAATGCCCTGAGCGGAGCCGGGGAGAGAGATTCTTCCGGAATCGGGAGAAGAACCAAAAAGAGACTTGACTCTGACGTTACGTCATGGTTGATAATGGCCTCATGGCCAAGACCGAGAGCAAGACTTACCTCGTCAAGGAGTTCGCCGAGCTGACCAAGGTCACCGTCCGCACGCTCCACTATTACGACGAGATCGGCCTGCTCGAGCCGAGCTTCCAGAAGGAGAACGGATACCGCGTCTACACCGACGCGGACCTGCTCAAGCTCCAGCAGGTCGTGACTCTGAAATTCATGGGATTTTCCCTCGACGAGGTCAAGGAGATCCTCGACCGCAAGGGCTACGAGGCCGCGAAGTCGCTCAAGATCCAGGCCGAGGTCGTCAGGGACGAGATCGGCCGGCTCCAGCAGGCCTCGCGGGCCATCGACGAGGTTTTGCGGGCGCTCGAGGGAAAGGGCCGCATCAACCGGAAGAAGCTTATCGAGATCATGGAGGTCATCCCAATGGGCGAAGACGTCAAGAAAACGTGGCACGAGAAGTTCTTCACAGAAGGCGAGCTCAAGGAGTTCCAGGAGGTCGGCAAGAAGTACACGCCGGAGATGGCCGCAGCCTACCAGCGCCGCTGGGCCGAGCTCATCGAGGAGGTCAAGAAGAACCTCGACGCCGACCCGGCTGGCGAAGTCGCGCAGGCGTTGGGCAAGCGGTGGAAAGACCTGCTCAACGAGGCCTACGGGGACCGCCCCCAGCTCAAGGCCAGGATCGGCGAGGCCTATGCGCAGGGAGCTGTTCCTGAAGACTACCGGATGTTCGGACCGGAGGTCTGGGACTTCATCAAGAAGGTTCGCGCCGCCGCCACAAAGACCTGATCAAGCGTTAAGAGGGACAGTTCCCCCCGGGGGGGGCTGTCCCTCTTAACACGGCCGCTCAAGAAAGACTCCGAGGCCGTCGCCCGGCCGCTCTTCAATCTCAAGGACTGGAGGCCGGGCGAGGGCCGGATCTCATAGCGGCTGACGGTCTTCACGAAGACGGACCTCCGCAGGCCCGGGCCGGGCGGGGCGGCGGAGAAGGTCATCTCGACCTTGTCGACCGAGCTCGGAAGGTCGAGGCGCCGGCCGTCGACCGCGGCCAGCGCGCCGAGGACGTCCTCGTTCGAGAGCCCCGGGGCCGCGGCGCTTTCCGGAGCGAGCTCCTTGACGTCGACGGGAAGGTCTTTGCTGTAGTCCACGGCGATTCGGTCGATCATCCAGAAATTCGCAGGCGGCATGAGCTTGACCTTGAGCGTGGACCCGGAGGCGTCGCCCACGTCGATGACGGAGACCTTGTCCCGGGGAATGAACGGCCCGCCGCCGTAGATCGTCTGGCGCGGCTGCCATCCGTTCCTGGTCTCGACCCAGACCCGGAGCTTGTAGAATTCGTCCTCCCGGTACCAGTCCCGGGCCCGCCCGCCGGACATGGGGCCCATCGCGGGCTCGGACATCCTGGCCGGAGAGGCCCCTGGAAGTTCCAGGAACCGGCCGGCGAAGTGCGAAGCCCACATCGTGTTCGTGGCGTTGACGATGAGCTTGGCCTTCTTCGCAGCCTTGCCCGTCGGCCGGGGGAACTCGAAGATGAGCTCGTCCCTCAGCTCCTCTTCCTTCCTCGGGTTCTGTTCATCCTCGGGGCTCGTCCAAAAGAGCCCGTCGTTCTTTTCGACGAGCGACAGGATGTTCTTCCGGTGCTGGTCATAGGCCTTTATCGGCTTGAGCGGCGCGGTCACCGTGTGCATCGTCCCCTCGAGGTCGGGAACGACCATCGACCCTTCGGGATGGTCGACGACGACGATCTTCAGCGCGTCCGTGGACTTCGGCACCGTGAGCTCGTTGCCGAACGCGAACTTCTCGGTCCCGTCGGACCCCCGGGTGGCATCGACGGCCGTCCACTCGGTGATCGAGAACCCCTGGCCGGGCGCCTCGCCGTGGAACTCGGCGTCGATGAAATAGCTCTCCCAGAAATCCCTGTAGACGGGGGGAGGGACGGCCTCCGACTCCGGCGTCGATTCGAGGAGGGAGCCGACGAAGTCCGTTCCGGTCTCCTCGTCGACGGCCAGCAGGGCGATGAGCAGGCCGACGACGAGCACGACGCCCAGCCCCTGCAGGAGCGAGGCTCCCACGTTGACCGACTTGATCCAGGCCAGTTGGACCTCGGACGCGGGAATCGTTACGGGGAGATAGGCCTGGCAGACGACCTTTTCACCGTCGGGCCGTAGCGTGAAGACTCGGGCGAGAATGCGGTATTGTTTCCCGTCTTTGGTCGTGATCGAGCCGGGTGTTTCCGGGGTCGGAGCGACTTCCTGAACGACATCGTCGCGGGCGAACTCGACGGTTGTCAGGGCTTCCCCGACGACGGACTTGCGGTCGAGCCGGGCTGGACGCTTCTCGCCGAACTCGATGTATTCGCGGGCCTTCGTCTGGACGGCCAGGATCTTGACGGGCGCCCTCTCCCTGGCCATGGGGGCGAACCGTTTCTCCTGGACATGGTAGACGCAGGACGTCGTGAACACGAGGAACGCCAGTAGCTCGACGAAGGCTGTGATCTTCCTGGCCATCAATCCCCTCCTTGAGCGGGATACCGGCGGACGTGGCCGGGTTCCGTCGTCCGATTCAAATATCGGCCCGCCGGGCGGGAAAGTTGTCAGCGTTCCGTCAAGAAGTTGCTAAGAGAGCGTCAATTTCCCGCGGCCCCCCCTGCCGGCCGCGGCGGTCCCCCTCCAGAAGCTACAGGCGGGGAACCCTCAGGTACTTGTCCACATACTCCTCCGGGAGCCGGCAGTCCCGGGCGCCTTCGAGGACGAGCTTCTCGTAGTCCGGGTGCGGCGGACCCAGCGCCCGGCCGGTCCGGAAGTAGGCCATGGCCCGATAGACCTGGCCGCCCGCGTCCCGGACCTCGAACTCCCTCCGGTCGTAGGTCTTCGGATATCCCTCGTCGGCGTCCAGGGCGAGCTTGTCCCTCTCCGTGATCTCGAAAAGCCCGCCCCGCACGGCTTCGGTCGCCGAGGGGACGATGTTGGCCGTCGCCCCCTGGCGGACGACCGAGATGCCGTCGTAGACGAACCGGTAGCCCTCGAGGACCGCGGACCGGAGGAAACGCCCCCCCGCGCATCGCCCCTTCATCTGGGCGAAGCTCATGTTCGAGCCGTAGGCAAAATAGAGCATCGGTCACCCCTAGGTCGCTCTGTCCCCTTCATCGAACCAGGCCCGGGGCAGCGCGGCGAAATCCAGGCCCTCGTAGAGCCGCTCGACGCGGACGGCGGTCTCTCGGACCTCCCGCAGGAGCGGGCCGGGGAGGAGGAGGGCGGCCCTGGCGACCTCGTCCTCGTAGAGGTTGTGCCTCAAGTACTCCGGCTCATCCGGCCCGAACCAGACCCCCGCTTCCCAGGACCTTTGGTCGAAGCGGACGGTCTCAAGAGCGCCGGTCGAGAGCCGCGGGCCGTCGCCCTCCGCCACATAGACGAGGAGCCCGTGGTTCGAGGGCGGGCGCGGAGCGAGGTTGGCGTACATGCCGACGCATTCTCCGGCAAAGGCCACCGCCCGCAGGGAAAAAACGTATCCGTCGGCGCGGGAGTCCACGTGCTCCTGGAGGAGGGCGCCGTAGCGCCCCGGCTCCGCCCCGGCCAGCTCCCCGGGGTTCTCGATGACGCGGAGGTCACGGCCGCCGCGGCCGAGGCGCCTCTTTAGCACGGCCCGGCCGTGGGCCGCAAGCAGGCGGCGGGCCTCCTCCGGCCGCCGCGGGTCGAGGAGGGCCGTCTCCGGCATCGGGGCGACGCCGCCCACGACCCGGTATTGGACCCACTTGTCCTCGAGGCGAAGGGCGGGATGGACCGTTTCCGGAAAGGGCCCGCGGCCGTCCAGCCAGAGCTTGAGCTGCTTGAGCCCTTCGAGGAACGGCAGAGAGGCGATGTAGTCGCGGAAGGTCTTGCCGTAGGCCCGCAGGGAGAGGGCCTCGATCCTGTCGAAGACGCCCGACGGCGTCCCGAGCCACACGCGGTGGGTCCGGTCGCATTCCTCGGCTCCGCCCGGCAGCCCGATGTTGACGTCGACCAGCCGAGGCCGGCCGGCGCCGTCAACGAGGAAATCCAAGCCGAGGTACACGGTCCCTCCGGGCCCCTCCCGGTCACATCCCACTGAGGTTCTTGACCCTGGCGCAGCCCGCGGGCGCGCGCCCGAGGGCGAGAGAGAAGACGGCGGGAAGCAGCCGAAGGCCCTGGGACGTCTTCGCGCTCATCGGAAACCTCCTGTGGGGCACCGGCGACTGCCGAACGGTTCTGACGGCAGCCGGCGGCGGAACGGGGCGCTCGAAAAAAACCGCTCCGCTAATGCGTCCGAGCCCTCCCGCTGGCTTTTATATATGCCCCCGGGGGGCCAATGTCAAGCCGGCGGAGGGGGGCGCGGCCATCGTTCTGACCGCGGCGCTCGACCGTTGCGTCGCCGGGCCGATCGTCTGGGCGGCGGACGCCTGGGGAGGGTCTCGCCCCCCTTCTTCCATGCGGAACGAATCAGGACGCCGACCCTGTTCATGGGCGGCGACAGGGACTTCATCGTCCCGCTCATCGGCGGCGAAATAGCGGCGCCGCGGACGCGGGGGCCGCGAGGGTCCGGCCGCGGCCCTGCTCTCCGCCGCCGGACCCGCCTTCCCGCAGTCGCAGCTGGCCTCCAAGCTGCTGGCCGGCCCGGCCCGCATCCAGGGGGAGGACGACAACGCGGGCGCGCTCGGGGCCTGCGCTTACGCCCGGGACACCGCCGACAGCCTGACGGGAAGCTGCAAGATCCTGAAGGACGGCCTGAGCGCCTCCGCCCGGGTTATTCCCGGCGTCTCCGTTGCGGCCGAGGGTTTCTACCTGACCTCGACGGTCAAGAACATCAAGGGGAACTGGTTCTTGAGCCAGACGACCGGTTCCGGGACCGTGACGACGAGCAACAGCGCGTACTATTTCTGGACCTATATCGACACCCAGGCGACCGGGACCTACACGAGGACCGATTTTTTTCGACGGCGCGGGGCCCACAGGGAGCAACGTGTCCGGGGCCCGCAAGGCCGACCTCAAGCTCTCCGGCTCGGTCGTCCTCTTCGGCCTCAAGTTCAGCTTATAGGCTCGCCTCACGGCGTTTCGGCGCTTCTGCCGGGCGCGCGAGCCGCTGCGCGAACATCCATTGGACGAGGGCGGGCTCCGTGTACGCCCACTCAAACGAATCGTGCTCGACCCCCGCGTACTCCGTATAGATCGGGTCCCCCCCGGCCTTGACGATCTTGGCAATCCAGCGGCGCTGGCGCTCGGCCGGCTCGATCGGGTCCAGCGCGCCATTAAAGTTCCAGACCGGGATCCGCGCCGCAGCCACGGCGTCCGCGAAGTCGGGCAACCCGCAGACGGGGACGGCTGCGGCGAAGAAGCACGGCCGGCGGGCGATCATGTGCCAGACGCCGGCGCCCCCCATCGAATGACCGGTGACATAAATCCTCGAGGGTTCGATGGGCCGCTCGGCCACGAGCTTGTCAATGATCTCGAAAGCCAGCCGGGCGCCTTTGCCCAGACGCTGTCCTGGACAAAGTCGGGGCCTCTGGCCCGCTTCGATGATCACACAGGGCCAATTGACGTCGGATTGCGGGGCGACGACGAAGCACGGGTGGCGCTGCTGGTTCTCAGGCAGGGCCCAGACGAGGCCGCCGAAAACATTGGCGCCCTGGAGCTGCTTGACATTGTCGGTCCCGCTTCCGCCGGCACCGTGCAGGAAGACGACGAGGGGGTACTTCCGCCCCGGGACCCGGCCGTCGGGCGTGAACAGGCGATAGGGCATTTGCTCGCCGTCCGCGTTCCGATGGACAAGGGAGGCGAAACGGTCGGCCAGGTGTTCGACCTTCCCGAGATACCCGTCGATGACGGCGGTCCGCTCCTTGGACCGGGGCGGAAAGGGCAGGAGGACGGGCTTGGCCGCTGCGACCTTGGCCGGGTCATCGTCCTCCCCCGGCGCCTTCACCCGAAGGATGAAGATGTTGTCCCGCTCGAGAAAGGTCTCGACGCGGACGACCCGGAGGCCGGCCAAGTGGGCCGTGTATCGTCCCCGCCCGGCGCCAACCTCGCCGATGACCATGCCGGGTTTGACGCCGACGGCGGGGAGGACCTTGCCGGGCGGCTGGCGCTCGTTGGTCTGCCGCTCGATTGCCGTCTCCCGAGCGGTCTGAGGGACGGGGAGAGCCGGCCTAAGGAGGAGGGCGGACAGGGCAAAGAAAAGGAGCTGTTGTTTTTTTCTCATCATCGTACTTCCCCTCATTTCCTCAGCAATTTCTATGCCAGGAGCGCGCCCCCGTTTCCTCCGTATTTTGCTTTGGATGGCAAGGAAAAGTAAATTCCCCTTACATCCGTGCTTGAAACGGGCCGGGCCGGTCCACGGCCGCGGAGTCGAGCGCCGGCACCCGACTCGTCCCGGCGAGGCCGAGGAGAGGGTCGGTGAAACGCCGGAGGGACCGGCCGCCGGGAAGCGAAGAAAAGGTGGCCGGCAGCCCCCTCCCCCCGAAGGGAGGCCGCCGGCCGCGGGAAAGGGCCTTGCTATTGGATCTTCAGCGGCCTGAAGAAGGTCTGGTCGCCGCGCCGCACGAGCAGGGCGGCCGTGTCGCCGCTCCTGAGGCCGCGGATGGCCTTCTCGAAATCCTGCGTCGAGCGGACGGGGATGCGATTGACCTCCTTGATCAGGTCGCCCCTCTGGAGGCCGGCGTCGTCGGCCGGGCTGCCGGAGGCGACATCGGCGACGATGACCCCCTTGTCGTTCCCATAGCCCAGCTGCTGGGCGATGTCCGGCGTCAGCGTCTGGACGCTCAGCCCGAGCTTTTGGCTGGTCGGCCCCTTGGGCTCCTCAGAGCGCGGGGACTTCTGCCCCTTCTCGGCCGGCCGCTCAAGGAGGACGGCCGAGGTCTTGATCGTCTCGCCGTTGCGGAGGAGGACGATCCCGACCTTCGTTCCCGGCGCCGTGCTGGCGGCGTCATTGTGGATGTCGGAGCTCGACTCCACCTTCTTGCCGTTGAACTCGACGATGGCGTCCCCCGTCTTGATGCCGGCGCGGTCCGCCGGGCTGCCCGGGACGACCTCGCTCACTAGGGCCCCGCTCGCGTCCTTGAGCTTCAGGGGTTTGACCAGCGAATCGTCGATGTCCTGGGCCGTCAGGCCGAGGTAGCCGCGGATGACGCGGCCCTTCGCCAAGAGCTCCTTCATGACGCTCCGGGCCATGTTGATCGGGATGGCGAAGCCCAGGCCGACGTTGCCGCCTGTCGGGCTGGTGATGGCCGTGTTGATGCCGATGACGCTGCCGTCGAGGTCGGCCAGGGCGCCGCCGCTGTTGCCCGGATTGATGGGCGCGTCGGTCTGGATGAAGTCCTCGTAGGTGGCCAGGCCGACCGAGGAGCGGCCCTCGGCGCTGATGATGCCGTGGGTTACGGTCCGCATCAGCTCGAAGGGGTTGCCGACGGCGATGACCCACTGCCCGACCTTGACCTTGTCCGAATCGCCGAGGACGGCCGCCGGAAGGTCCCGGGCCTCGACCTTGATCACGGCGACGTCCGTCAGCGGGTCGGTGCCGATGACCTTCGCCTCGAACTTCTTCTTGTCCCCAAGGATCACGGTCAGCTTGCTCGCGCCCGCGACGACGTGGTTATTGGTCAAGATGTGGCCACCGGGGGAGACGACGACTCCCGAGCCCAGGCTGTGGACGGTTCTTTTCTGCCCCTGGAACGGCGCGCCGAAGAACCGCCGGAAGAAATCGTCCCCGAAGAAATCCCTCAGCGGGTCGTCGGGAAGGCCCTGGCTGGAGGCCTGGACGACCTGCTCCGCGAAGATCGGCACGACGAACGCGCTGACCTTGGCCGCGGCGGCCTCGAAGGCGCCGCTGATCTGGTCCATCAGGGGGTGCGTCTGGGGATCGAGCGAAAAAGGCTGATCCTGGCCGGCCACAAGCTCCGGCCACAGGCGTCCGGTCCCGGGCCCGCCCGCCCCGAGAAGGACCGCCAGGACGACGCCGACAGAGACGATCAACAGATATGGAGAGGATCTTCTCATGACACCCTTCCTTCATGCATAATGATTTTTCCTTGCGGTCGCGTTCCTCTCCAAGAAACGTGCCAGTCCGACCGCAATCGAACTCAGGGGGGAAGGGACTGGAGGAGGCGCGTGCGTCCCGGCCGGCAGGACGAAGTCCCATCCTCCGGCACGGGATCGGGGCGGGCTTGAAAAGCACCGTCATCGGAATAGAATAGGGCCGGCGGGATAAGGGCGCCATTGTCGGACATGACGAACCCCGCGCCGCAGCTCAAGGAGCTCTGGAGCCTCGGTCATCGTCCTCGTCATCCGGACGCGGCGGCCGTGACGGAAAGTTCAGTTGAAACCGCGCCGGCGGCACATGATAATATCGGCTCGGGCGAGCCGGTGAAAGCGACGGCATGAGAGCGAACCGAAGGTTCAGGACCATTGGCCTGGCGGTCGTTCTGACGGCCGCCGCCGGGTGCGTCCGCTACCATGCCCGGCCCATCGAGCCGGTCAAGGCCATGCAGGAATTCGAGGCCCGGAGGCTCGACGCGCGCGAGCTCGGGGACTTTCTCGTCCGCAACGACGAGGTCAAGGAGTGGCCGCCGGCCGCCTGGGACCTCAAGGTCCTGACCCTTGCGGCGCTCTATTACCATCCGGACATGGACGTCGCCCGCGCCCAGTACGGCGCCGCGCGCGGGGGCATCGTCACGGCCGGGGAAAGGCCCAACCCGGCGCTCGGCCTCCTCACGGGCTTCAACTCGACGACGCCAAGGAGCGAGATCACCCCGTGGATTCCCGAGGTCTCGCTGGAGATCCCGGTCGAGATCGCCGGCAAGCGCGGCATCCGGCTCGCCCAAGCCCGCAAGCTGGCCGAGGCGGCCCGATGGGACGTCCTGACGACCGCCTGGGAGGTCCGCAGAAGATTGCGCGGCGCCCTGCTCGAGGTCTGGGCGGCGGGTGAGAAGGCCGCCCTTCTTTCCGAGCAGGAGAACCTCCAGGCGGAGACGGTCCGCCTCCTCGAGCTCCAGAAGGACGCGGGCGAGGCCTCGGTCTATGACCTGATTCAGGCCCGTGTCGCGCACGACAACGCCCGCCTGGCCGCGGTGGAAGGCGCCCGGGCCGGGGAAGAGGCCATGGCGCACCTGGCCTCCGCCCTGGGCCTGCCGCGCCGCGCCCTGGACGGCGTGCGGCTCTCGTTCGAGGCTTTCCGCGCCATCTCCCCCGATATCCCCGAAGGCGAGGTCAGGCGCCACGCCGTGCTCAACCGGTCGGACATCCTGGCCGCCCTCTCCGAGTATGCGGCGAGCGAGGCCGCGCTCCGGCTGGAGATCGCCAGACAGTATCCCGACCTCCGCCTCGGCCCCGACTACCAGCTCGACCAGACCGATAGCAAGTGGACGCTCGGCCTGTCGTTCGAGCTTCCCATCCTCAGCCGCAACCGGGGCCCCATCGCCGAGGCCAAGGCCCGGCGCGAGGAGAGCGCGGCGCGCTTCCTGGCCGTCCAGTCCCAGGCCATCGGCGAGCTCGACGCCGCCGTCGAGGACTGCCGCGCCGCCGTCCTCAAGGCCAGGGCGGCCGGGGACCTCCTGGCCAACCTGGCCGGCCAGGAGAGGGCAGCGCGGGCGCGTCGGGAGCTCGGGGAGATCTCCGGGCTCGAGCTCCTCGGCGTCCGGCTCGAGCTCAACGCGGGCGCCCAGTCCCGGCTCGAGGCCCTCGTCCAGGCCCAGGAGGCCGTCGGCCGGCTGGAGAACGCCGCCCAGAGCCCGCTCGACGTCAAGGATTGGATCACCGCGATGCCGCCGGCGCAGGCCGGGCCCGCGAAGGAGAGAAAGGATGACTAAACGCCAAATCGCGACCGGGTTCGTCCTCCTCGTTGTCGCCGCGGCCGCCGTCCTCCTCATTTCCCGGGGGCCCGGGCGGAAGGGCGCCGGGGAGGAAGAAGGCGTGATCACGGATGTCGCCGTCCACGTCGGCAAGATCGTCCGGGCCACGCTTCACCGCTACGTCACGGCCTACGGCACGGTCGAGCCCGAGCCGCCCGGCGACGGCCGGCCCGCCGCCGGCGCCTACATCTCTGCCCCGGTCGGGGGGATCCTGACCGAGGTCAAGTGCGTCGAGGGCCGGGGCGCCGAGCGGGGGACGCTCCTCTTCAAGCTCGACAGCCGCCTGGCCGAGGTGGCCGTGGCCAAGACCGAGAAGGAACTCGCGGCCGCCGAGAGGACCTACGACCGGCAGAAGAAGCTCCTGGCCGCCGACGGGACATCGCAGAAGAATTTCCAGGAGGCCGAGCTCGCCCTGGCCACGGCCCGCAGCGAGCTGGCAGCGGCCCGGACCGAGCTATCGCTACTCGAGATCAAGTCGCCGCTCGCCGGGACGGTCGTCCGCATCAACGCCCGGGTCGGACAGTCGGTCGAGACGAACGCGGTCCTGGCCGAGGTCATCGCCCTCGACCGGCTCGTCGTCACGGCCCAAGTGCCCAGCCGCGAGGCCGGCCCCCTGAGACTCGGCCAGCCGGTCGAGCTCGGGACCGGCGGCGCCGCCGGGCGCCTCGTCCTCGTGGGCAAGGACATCGACCCGAAGACCGACACCGTGCTCGTCCGGGCCTCGGTCCCGGCCGGCGCAGGGCTCCGGCCGGGCCAGTTCCTGGGCCTGCGCATCGTCTCCGAAGAGCGCCGCAACGTCCTGGCCGTGCCCGAGGAAAGCGTCGTGGTGGGCCCCAACGGAGGGGCGGTGCTGGTTGTCGTCGAGGGCGACAAGGCCGTCCCTAGGCCGGTCAAGGCGGGCCTCAGGGACGCCGGCCTGGCCGAGGTCGAGGGCGAGGGCCTCGCGGAGGGCCTGGTCATCGTCACCGCGGACGCCTACAACATCAGCGGGGAAACGAAGGTCCACGTCGTCGGCGACAAATAGCCCCCCACATGAGCAAGGACACCGCCCTCGGCCGCTTCGCCACCCGGCACGCCCTGCCCATCCTCTTCATCAGCGTCGCCCTTTGCCTGGCCGGCGTCTATGCGGCCCTGACGTTGCCGTCGTCCGTCTTCCCCCAGACGAACTTCCCCCGCGTCGTCATCCTTGTCGACAACGGCGTCATGCCGGCCGACGAGATGATGGCGACCATCACCCGGCCCATCGAGGAGGGGATGAAGGACATCCCGGGGGTCGTGACCATCCGCTCGGCGACGGGGCGCGGCTCGGCCGAGGTCAACGTCTTCTTCAACTGGAAAGTCGACATGGTCCGGTCCGAGCTCTACGCCCTCGGCCGCCTGTCCCAGATCCGGGCCTCACTGCCCGCCACCGCAGAGACCAAGGTTTACCGGGTGACGTTCTCGAACTTCCCCATCATCGGCATCAGCCTAATCAGCCCCCGGCGCGACCTGACGAAGCTATGGGAGATCGCCCGCTACGAGCTCAAGCCCCGCTTCCTCCAGATCCCCGGCATCGCCCGGGTCGACCTCGTCGGCGGCCGGACCCCGGAATTCCACGTCATCGTCGACCCCGTCCGCCTCCAGGCGGCCGGCCTGACCCTGACGCAGGTCGCCGAGGCCATGGAGAAGAATAACCTCGTCGCCTCGACCGGCCTCCACGAGGAGAACCGGCTCCTCTACCTGGCCGTCGTCGACGGACGGGTCCATTCCATCCCGGAGCTCGAGGATTTTTCGGTCGCGGTCGCGGGCCGTCATCCCGTCCTCGTCCGCGACTTCGCCCGCGTCGTCCGCGGGCCCGAGCCCGTCTTCAATGTCGTCACCGCCGACGGCCAGGAGGCCGTGCTGCTCAACATCTACAGCCAGCCGGACGGGAGCACGCTCGACATCGCCCGGCGGCTCACGGAGGAGCTGAAGGTCCTGAAGCGCGAGCTGCCGTCCGACCTGAAACTGGCGTTCTTTTACGATCAGTCTCTGCTCGTCCGGGCCTCGGTCCGGAGCGTCTGGGAGGCCATCATCTTCGGCCTCATCCTATCGGCCCTCATCCTCTTCTTGTTCCTGAAGAATTGGCGGACGACCTTCGTCGCCATCCTGGTCATCCCGGTCACCGTCCTCGTGACCCTCCTCTCGATCAAGGCCGCAGGGCTCTCCTTCAACCTGATGACCCTGGGAGGCATCGCCGCCGCCATCGGCCTGGTCATCGACGATGCGATCGTCGTCGTCGAGGCGATTCATACCAAGCGGATGTCCGGCCTGGACCGTCTGACGGCCATCAGAGAAGGCATCGGCGAGATCATCCGCCCGCTCGTCGGTTCGACCCTGACGCCCGTCGTCGTGTTCCTCCCCCTGGCCTTCCTGGGTGGCGTCACGGGCGTCTTCTTCCGCGCCCTGGCCCTGACCATGGCCGTGGCCCTCCTGACGTCTCTCGTCCTGGCCGTGACCCTGACACCCTCGCTGGCGGCCTGGGTGCTCCGGACGCAGAAGGAGGAGCCCGACGCGTCGCACGAGGAGCACGGCGGGCGCCTTTTGCAGCGGACGATCGGCGTCTACGAATCCGCAGTCCGGGCCGCGCTCAAGCGACCATGGCTGGCGATCGCGGTGTGCGCCGGGGTCCTGGTCCTGGGCGTCTTTCTCTACCGGAGTCTCAAGATCGAATTCCTGCCGCCGATGGACGAGGGCGGGTTCATCATCGATTACCTCACCCCCCCGGGAACGAGCCTGGCCGAGACCCATCGCCAACTCCGGTACGCGGAGGACATCATCCGCTCGGTGCCCGAGCTCGAGAGCTATTCACGCCGGACCGGGGCCCAGCTGGGGCTGTTCATCACCGAGCCTAACAACGGCGACTTTCTGCTCAAGCTGCGGGCCGACCGCAAGCGCTCGACCGAGGAGGTCCTGACGGAGCTCAGGCATCGCCTCAACGCCGCCCTGCCCGACGTCATCTGGGAGTTCCCGGGGATCCTGGGCGACCTCATCGGCGACCTGATGTACGCGCCCCAGCCGATCGAGGTCAAGCTCTTCTCGACCGACGTCGCCTACCTCAAGGCGAAGGCGCCGCAGGTCGCCGAGACCCTGGGCAAGATCCCGGGCGTCGTCGACGTCTTCAATGGTCTGGTCTCTACTGGGCCGGCCATCAGCTTCCGCGTCCGCTATATCGACGCGGAGCGTTTTGGGCTCACGGCCGACGACATCGCCGGGACGGTCAACGCGGCCATGATCGGCCAAACCGCCTCGACCGTCCTCGAGGGGGACCACGTCATCGCCGTCCGCATCAAGGGTGAGCCCGGCGCTACCGACCGCCTGGAGAAGCTCCGGAACCTGCCCCTGCGAGCCGCGGACGGCAGCCTGGTGACACTGTCTCAGGTCGTGGACGTCATCGAGGAGCCGGGCCAGCTCGAGCTCCGGCGCGACGACTTCCGCCAGGACGTGGCCGTCACGGCCCGGCTCGAGGGCCGCGACCTGGGCAGCGCCATGGCTGAGATCCGAAAGACGCTGGCCGGGGACAAGTCGTTCGCAGCGGGAGCGGTCGAGTACGGGGGCATCTACCAGCAGCAGCAGGAGTCCTTCCGCAACCTCGTCGTCGTCCTGCTCATGGCCATCTTTCTCGTCTTCACCGTCCTGCTCCTCGAGTTCGGTTCTTTCTACGAGCCGCTGGCCATCGTCTTCGGCGCGGTCCTGGCCATGTTCGGGACGGTCCTGGCGTTATGGCTCACGGACACGTCCCTGAACGTCGTCTCGCTGCTCGGCGCCATCATCGGCGTCGGCATCGTCGCCAAGAACGGCATCCTGATGCTGGACTACGTCAAGGAACTGCGGGCCGAGGGGCTGGACCTGGCCGAGGCGCTCGTCCGGTCGGGCCGGCGGAGGCTCCGTCCCGTCCTGATGACGTCCCTGGCCGCGGCCCTCGGCATGCTCCCCCTGGCCTACGGCATCGGATCGGGCGCGGACATGCTGAAGTCCCTGGCCATCGCCGTCATCGGGGCCCTCTGCATCTCGGTGTTGCTGTCGCTCATCGCGACACCGACGATCTTCTACGTCATGGTCCGCCGGCGCGAAGCGGAGTGACGGCCGCCGCCGGGATGGCCTTCTTCTCCCTCAGGCTCACGATGATCCCCGTGAGCGCCAGATAGACGACAAGCGGCGCGAACTGGGATCGCGGTGTCGGCGCGACGAGCAGAAAGGTCATGACCGACGCCAGCATCGCCGAATGGAGCCTGAGCCTGGGCGCGGCCAGGACCGACAGGCCGAGGATGCCGACGGCCGCGAACGGATAAAGCGTCTCCAGGCCGACCCAGCTGAAAAGCCCGGACAGGACGTTCGGATAATAGGCCGTGTAAAGGGCCCGCTGCTTCAGGACGAGGTTGAAAAGGACGGTCTCCTTGAAGACGGCGGCGGCGCCGAAGGGAGCCATGATGAGGACGGCCGTGCCCAGCGCGAAGCCCGCCTCCGCGGCGATCTCCAGCAGCGAGCGCAGCCGCTTCGGGTCGAACCTGTGCCAATAATAAGCGGCCATCAAGGGGATGACCAGGAACTTCGTCATCAATCCGACTCCGAACAGGACGGCGACGAGGCATCGGCTCCCCCAGCCGGGCTTCTCCCCGCCCTTCTCGACGGCGAGGAGGATGAGGGCCGTAAAGAGCAGGGCCAGGGCCGGGTTCTGCTGGACCTCGAGGAACAGGAAGAGGGGGACGAAAGCCAGGAGGTATTTTCGCTTGACGCCGGGGAAGGTCCAGAGAAAGAGCAGCCCGGCCAGGGCGTAGAGGGCCGTCTTGAAGAGGGCCAGGACCCAGATATTCCACGTCCCCGCGGCGCGATAGAGCAGATAGTAGGGGTAGATCTCGAGCGGCGGGTAATTGAAGTCCTCGAGGACGGGCTGGTCGAACTCTTTCCGGTGGTAGACCGTACCGCTCGTGTAGGGATTCTGGCCGCTCGTTATCGCCTCGAAGACGCTTTGGTAGGTGTGGACGATCTCGGCATTGGGATTGAGGGCGATGAAGCCCCCGACGCCGAAGCCCAGGGCGGTGAGGAGAACGAAAACCCTCATTCCCTTGGTGAAGACCAGCCGAGGCTGGAACCGGTAGACGTACCAGATCCCGGCCAGGATCGCCGAGAGCTTGAGGGACATCCCGTAGAGGTGACCGTGGGGGATGGGCTGGAGGACGACCATCAGCAGGGAGAGGAGGAGGCAGAAGAGGAACGCCCCTGCGACGAGACAATCTCTACGGGATATCTTTAAGGCGCCGATCACGGATCGTCCTTACCGCTCATAACACCCGCGAGGCCGGCCGAGTTCCACGCGCGCAAGGCCGGCCGCGCCTCTCGGGGCTTCGGGTGCGGAGCGCCTGTCTATTTCGCCAGTTCGAGGACCGCGAACGTGCCGGGGACGATGGTCGGCCGCGGCCTCGGTTGCTCCTTGGTCGGTGCGGGGGCCGGTCCGAACTCCGCCGTCACCAGGAAGACATGGTGCGTCTTCGGATCGAGCTCCATCGTCCGCGCCCGCGGGGCGGTTTTGACCGTCTCGAGAACGCTGTACTTGTCGGCCGATTCCTGCTTGACCACGGTCATCGTCCCGTCGCCGTTCGAGGAGAAGGCGAGGCCGGTCGCCGGGTCGTAACGGACGGCGTCGGGGCCCTCCCCGATTGGGACCGTTGCCACGACCCTGCCGTTGACGGCGTCGGAGACGACCATGACCTTGTCGCAGACGCTGAACAGGCGCTTGTTCTTGAGGTCTATGGCCAGGCCGCTCGGGCCTTCGCCGGGGGCGATGGACCAACGCGTCTTGACCACGAGCGCCTTGGCGTCGAAGGCGATGACCTCGCTCTTGGCCTCGTTGTTGACGAAGATCGTGCCCTGGCCGTCGGTCACGGCGAACTCGGGCTTGCCGCCGAGGTCGATCGTCCCGGCGACCTTGTCGGTGGCCGCGTCGATGGCCGTGGCGTTGGCCGTCCGGCCGTTGAAGGTGAAAACGCGCCCGGAGAAAGCGTCGTACATGATGGCGTCGGGGTTCTGACCGCTGACGGGGACCTCCTCGATGACCTTCCGGGTCTTGAGGTCGAAGACGGTGACGGTGTTGCCGCGGCCGTTGGAGATGTAGCCCCGGCCCCTCTCCGGCGCGAAGGC
>DATKJS010000021.1:0-17478 GCA_035543515.1 Terriglobales bacterium
TGAAGCTCGGCCCCGTCCACATCTGTCCGGTCTGCGGCTTTACCGGGGAAGGGGAGCCGCCCGAACGGTGCCCCGTCTGCGGCGCGGCCGCCAAGGTCTTCCGGAAGTTCTGAGCCGGCGCCGCGAAGGAGGAGAGTGATGAGGCCGACGCGCACCTCGCGACGGGACTTCCTCAAGTCGCTCGCGGCCGGGGCCGCGGCGGCCAAGGCCGTGGCCGGCCGGCGCCTCTTCGGCGCTGCGCCCGCCGCATTCGACGCCAAGGGCCTGCCGACCGCCGTCCTCGGCAAGACGGGGGTCAGAGTCCCGCGGATCGGTCTCGGCCTCGGGAGCCGTTTCTGCGCCGTCGAGAGCGAGGACCGGGCCCTCGAGATCCTCGAGGCCGCGCTCGACCGCGGCTTCTATTACTGGGACACCGCCTACAATTACCGGAACAAGGCCATCGTCAGCGAGGAGCGGCTGGGCAAGGTCCTTGAGCGCCGCCGGAAGGAAGTCTTTCTAGCGACGAAGTTCGAGGAGAGGACCTACGACGGGGTCATGCGGCAGTTCGATGAGAGCCTCAAGCGGCTCCGGACCGACCGCCTCGACCTCTACCAGGTCCATCTCGTCGAATCGCTCGCCGACCTTGACGCGCTCGGGGCGAAGGGCGGGGCGATCGATGCCCTGCGCGAGCTTCGCGATCAAAAGGCCACGCGCTTCATCGGCTTCACCGGCCACCTCGACGCTGCGGCCATGGCCGAGGCGGCGCGGCGCCACGACTTCGACACGATGCTCATCGCGCTCAACCATTACGAGGAACGCAAGGGCGACTTCGAGGGCGGCGCCATCCCGGCCGCGGCGGCCCGGGGGCTGGGCATCATGATCATCAAATCCGTCCGGCCGCGCGAGACGGTGCCCGGCCTGGCCCCCGAGGAGCTCATCCGCTACGCCCTCAGCCTGCCGCGCGTCCATGCCGCCGTCGTCGGCACGGACAGCGTCGAGGTCGTCCGCAAGAACGCGGCGCTCCTGCGGGACTTCCGGCCGCTCGGGCCGGAGGACATGAAACGCCTGGCCGTCCGGCTCGATCCCTTCTTTGCCGGGAACGGCCTGCCGTGGATGCGGACCGGATATAGGGACGGAGAGATCTGTTGAGAAGAGCGCCGCGCGTCGCCGCCGTTCTCGGCCTGGCCTCCCTCTGGCTCGCCGCGGCTTCCCTCGGTCCCGCCCGGGGCGCGCCGGACCTGCCGCTCCTTGGCGCCTGGGACTTCGAGGACGGCTCGGCCGCCGGCTGGCGGCCGAACACGCCGGCCCACTGGCGCGTCGTTGCCAGGGACGGCACCATGGTCTACGAGCTGACGGCGCCCGGCGAGCAGGGCAAGGTCAGGGCCCCGACCTCCTGGTCGGTCTGGACCGGCGCCGACGTGACGTCCTTCGAGTTCAGCGGCCGGATGAAGTGCTACACGGAGCCGGCCGTGCCGGGCCGCGACATGTGCGTTTTCTTCTATTTCCAGGACCCGAGGCACTTCTGCTACGTCCATTTCGCCGGCGAGAGCGCCGACGTCCACAACATCATCGGCCTCGTCGACGGCGCGGACAGGGTCAAGATCAATGTGGAGCCCGCCGGCAAGTCCGTCGCCCGGATGACCGACCGGGCCTGGCACGCCTTCAAGGTCGTCTGCGACGCCCGCTCGGGCGAGGTTCGGGCCTACATCGACGACATGGAGAAACCCGTCCTCACCGCCCGCGACCGGACGCTCGGCCACGGGCTGGTCGGCATCGGCGCCTTCGACGACACGGGGTGCTTCGACGACCTCAGGCTCAAGGGCCTGTTGAAGTAGGGCCTCCGGGGCTCATCCTTTCAGGAAGAGCTTCACGTACTCCATGTTGGTCTCGAGGCACTTGCGGCACTCCTCGCTCGCCGCGCCGGTGGCCATGGCCTCGTCGAGGAGCTTCTTGGCCGGCGCCAGGTCGACCGTGGCGTCGAGCTTGTGCCTCTTGATGATCATGTAGGCGGCGTTGTTCTTCCCCCAAGCCACGAGCTCCTGGTTGCCCAGCCCTTCGGCCTGACGAGCGTATTCGAGGTAGTACTGGAGGGCCTCGACGAACTTGCCCTCGTTGTCGTACTTCTCGGCCGTGGCCTTGGCCTCCCGCCAGTTATCCCAAGAAACGGGCTTCGTCTCGCTGGCGGCCACTTGTTCCTGCGCCAAGGCCATTCCCGCGGCGGCAACGAGAAGCAGCGCCAGTCCCAGAAGAGCGGTCCTTTTCATTCGCACCTCCCCCTCGGATGGATCGATCGCCTGCATTATAGACCCGGCGGGCCTTTGAGGAAAGCGGTTCCTGCGTCTTGGCCGGCGCCCGGAGCTCAGATCTGTTCCATCTTGGTCGAGACGACCCGGCGGAAGGCGTCGACGACATCGGGGTCGAACTGGTGCCCGGTCTGCCCGACGATCTCCTGCATGGCCTCCCATGGCGCCTTGCCCTTCCGGTAGGGGCGGTCCGTGGTGATGGCGTCGAAGGCGTCGGCGACGGCGACGATGCGGGCGCCGAGGGGCAGTTCCTTCAAAGCGTCCTCGGAGGAGTCGAGGGCCTTCTCGAAATAGCGGTGGTGGGCGACGACGATGGGAACGACCTCCTGAAGGACTTCGCCGACCTTGGCCAGGATGACGCCGCCGCGCTCCGAGTGGGTGTCGATGAGGTCCTTCTCCTGGGGCGTCAGGGCGGCCGCCTTCTGGATGACCTCGCTCGAGATCTCGATCTTGCCGATGTCGTGGAGGAGCCCGGCGACGCGGACGTTCTCGACCTGGTGGCGGGGGAGCTCCATGGCGATGGCGATGGACTTAGCGTACTCCGAGACGCGCATGGAATGGCCCTTGGTGTAGCCGTCCTTGGTCTCGATGTACTTGGACAGGATCTCGAGGATGCCGACATAGGCCCTCTCGAGCTCCTCGGTGCGCCGCTCCTTCTGTTCGTAGAGGCTGCCCACGGCATAGGAGGTGAGGAGGAGGAAGCCGCCCCACGAAGACAGGAGAAAGATGCCGCGGAACTCCTGGTCCTGGGGGAAGAAGTTGACGTGGAAGATGATGGCGCAGACGACGACGGCCAGGACCGAGAGGAAGGCCGAGAGCACGCCCAGCCGCTTCCCGAGGTAGTAGGAGGCGAAAACGACCGGCAGGAAGTAGAAGTTGAGGAGCAGCGTCTTATCCTGCATGAAAAAGGTGCCGAGGATGGCGGCGGCCAGGATGATAAAGACGAGGATCTGCTCGAAGTGACGCACGAGGAAGAGCTTGACTCTTTCCATCATCTTTCCTTCTCTTCGGTCCGGGTTCCCGGGTCCCAGAATCTCCCGGGAGCCCTCTCCCGGCAATCCCCGGCGGAGGGGAAGGGGGGGGTGATATTTCGCCGCCGGGGGTCACCGCCGCCGGTGGGCCCGCCCGAGATCCCGCCCGGAAGGGCACCCGGGAGCCCTCACCCGCAGCGGGCAGGGGGAGGGCTCTCGTCCGGGTTGACATAGGGCGGGCGCCGGCCTATGATTCCGGCGACAATGAGCAAGCCCATCCCTCCGGAAGGCCTGCCGCGGCGCACCCCGGAGGAGCAGGTCGGCGTTTTCGCCTCCCTCTACCGCCGCTCCCTCAACCCGGCCCAGCGGGCTTGGTTCGAGGCGCGCTCGGGCGGCCTCGGCCTTCATTTCACCGAGGACGAGGCGGTCGTCCTGGCCGCCCTGGACACGCCGGACAAGGTCCAGGATTTCCTGGACTACGATCTTTACTACAACGACGACCATGCCTCCGTCGAACAGGAGGAGACGGCCTCGCCGCCGCGCCTGGTCCTGCGGACCGGGATGGCCCACTGCTTCGAGGGGGCGATGTTCGCCTATGCCGTGAACTTCCTCCACGGCCGCAAGCCGCTCCTTGTCTTCCTCGAGGCGAGCCAGGACGCGGACCACAACGTCGTCGTCTATCAGGACGCGCGGACCAAGCTCTATGGCTCGAACGCCCAGTCGCGCTATCCGGGGCTCGAAGGCCGGCCGGCCGAGTTCGAGACGGTCCGGGCCCTGGCGGAATCCTATTATCCGTTCTATTTCAGCGACCGGACCCTCGACCGGGCCGACCTGACCCTCGTCGGTTTCTCGGACGGCTTCGACCTTGCCGCCGAGTACGGCGTCTCTTGGATGGGGTCGGAGGAGCCGCTCTGGGACGTCTATTATACTTACATCAACGACGCCCGGACCTTCCATTATTTCTCCGGCGGACCAGGCGAGTCGCACCCCTATCCCCTCATCCGCGCCCTCCAGGAGAGCTGGATCCGCCTGGACGCCCAAGGCAAGCCACGCGTCAGCCTGCCGGACCTGCCGCCGCCGGCCCGGGAGCTCTGGGACGCCTTCTGGCGCGAGTTCGGGCCGGATTCGGGGCCGAAGCCGCGGGGCAAGGCCCACGAGGTCGAAATGGAGTTCATGCGCCTGACGGGGACGACGCCCATCGACCTCGACGACAACGCCTTTGACCTCCAGTTCTACCTGGCCGCCGGCTACCGGATCGACCAGCTCCTGACGAAGCGGCGGCACTAGCGGTCCCGGCGGACCTGGCTTGCCGGTTGACGACTCCTGGAACGTTCGTGTAATGTGAGGCCGCCCGGCTTCGGCCGGCAGGGGGAAGAGACGATGATTCCTTATGGATGCGACGAAAAGGACCTGGCCCATTATACGTGCCTTCGGACGGTCCGTCGGATCGAGACGAACGGGCGGCTGGACAAGCCCGAGTGGCAGAAGGCGGCCAAGTCGCGCCGCTTCGTCGACCTCGTCAGCGGGGCGCCGGGCTTCCTCGAGACGCGGATGGCCTCGCTCTGGGACGACGAGGCCCTCTACGTCGCCTTCTGGGTTGAAGAGCCGAACGTCCGGGCGCGCCTGACCGAGCGCGATTCGCTCGTCTGGACCGAGAACGACGTCGAGGTCTTCATCGGCGGCGAGGACTGCTACTACGAGTTCGAGATGAACGCCCTGGGCACGGTCTACGAGGTCTTCTACGTCTGGCAGGACGCGCTGAAGCGGGGGAGCCGCTTCGACGTCCCCGAGTTCGATCTCCTGGCGCGCCACGTCGACGTCCTGGGCGGCTTCCAGGACGGGATGCGTTACGGCCGGCACCCGCGCGGCGCGCGCTGGGCCTTCATGGACTGGGACCTCCCCGGGTTGAGGGCCGCGGTCCAGGTCTCGGGCACGATCAACGACGCCTCGAACGTCGACAAGGGCTGGACGGCCGAGATCGCCTTTCCCTGGCGCGGCCTGGCGGTCCTCGCCGGCGGGCGGCCCGTGCCGCCGCGCGACGGCGACGTCTGGCGCATGGACTTCTCCCGCTTCGAGCTCCTGGAGTACTGCGGCGTCAAGGCGGAGCCCCACCCCGGCTGGGCCCTCAATCGCCACGGCGTCTACGACTCCCACATCCCGGAGTGCTTCTCCTTCGTCCATTTCTCGAAAAAGCCCGTCGAGGGCTGAGAGCGGACGTCCGCAGCGGGAAGCGATTCGGGGAATTTGGAGGCGCGTCTAGCCCGCGTCGTGCCGGCTTCGAAAGAAGGGGCGGGGGGCCTCTTTCCTTCCGGTCTCAGTCAGGCCTGAGAATTGCCTGGCGGAGTTGTCTTGTCTAATACTAAATAAAACATTATATGTATAGCATAAAATATTAGTTGACATGCATAAATTGTTGATCTATGCTGTCCAACGGTACTGGAGAGGGGCGGAAAGACGGCGGCGACGCTCGAAAGGACCTCAACCGGACGGATCGGAGAGGAGACAATGATATGGGGATTGATGTAAAGCTCGACCTGGTCATGGTGAAGAAGAGGATGTCATTGACCGAGCTCTCCGCCCGGATCGGCATCTCCATGACCAACCTCTCCCTTCTCAAGACGGGCAAGGTCAAGGGCGTCCGCTTCAGCACTCTCGATGCCCTCTGCCGGGAGCTCGGCTGCCAGCCCGGCGACATCCTGGAATACATTCCGGAGGCCGCCGGGCGACCGGCCGGACCGGCGGACTAAAGAGCAAAGGAGACGTCGAATGAGCGACCAACGATACCGGACGGCGGCCGTGCTCACGCTGGTCAAGACGGGGCTCGTGCTGCTCATGTTCCTGTTCTTGATTTTCATGACGGCGGCCAAGAGATGGGGGATCGGCCCGGTCCTGTTCAGGGGATTCGTCCTCATCCTGGCCGGCGGGCTCGAAGCCTATGTCCTCCTCACCCTGCGGCGGCTCCTCTGGGACCGCTACGATTTCCACCGGACCGATACCATCATCGCCGTCCTGGCCTGCGCCGCCGTCGTCCTGGAGATCCTCAATCAACTGACCGAAGTCGCTCAGGTCCTGAGCCCTGGACAGGAAGGGAAGGTCATCGCCGCCCGCATCCTTTTCATTATCGTTCCCTGGGGAATCATCATCATCGTCTATGCCGCCGGACTGTTGAAGTTGCCCTTCTCGGAGAAAAGCCTTCTGCGGCCGTACGCCTACGTGAATCTGGTCGCCGGCATCCTCCTCATCTCGACCATCCTGGCCCTGGCCCTCCCGATCTTCGGCTTGTTCCTCTTCCCCTTCCTCCTGCTGACGGAGATTGCGTCGGCCGTCCTCCTGGCCCTGACGTTTCTGCGCTCCCGGGAGACGGAGCAGGTCGAGTTCGTCTGACGGGCTTCAACCCCGCCTCACGGGTCCCCCGGAGAGGGGAGGTTGAGCCGGGACCCATTTTGGGTTAATGTGAGCGGGAAAGGAACGGAGAACCGGCGGCCGCCCGCGGCCGGCCCGATCCCGTTGAGGAGGGGCAAGATGCCGAAATTCCGCATTGCGTCGATTTTGGTCGCGGCCATCCTGATCGCCGTTCTGGCCACGGCCTGCAAGCCCGCGGCCAATGGGCCCGCGGCAAAGGCCGCCGCGCCGGCCGCCCCCGCCGCGTTCCCGCTCGAGGAAAAGACGATCGCCGAGCTCCAGGAGATGATGGCGTCGGGCGCCGCGACGTCGGAGGGCTTGGTCTCGCTCTACCTCAAGCGGATCGACGAAATCGACCGCGGCGGCCCCGGGCTGAACTCGGTCATCCAGACCAACCCCGACGCCCTGGCCATCGCCCGCGGCCTCGACCGCGAGCGCCGGGAGAAAGGGCCGCGCGGGCCGCTCCACGGCGTCCCGGTCGTCATCAAAGACAACATCGACACGGCCGACGGCATGGAGACGACCGCAGGCTCGCTCGCCCTCCTCGGCTCCAAGCCGGCCCGCGATGCCTTCGTCGCCGGGCGCCTTCGGGCCGCCGGCGCCGTCATCATCGCCAAGACGAACCTGAGCGAGTGGGCCAACTTCCGCTCCTCCCGCTCGACGAGCGGTTGGAGCGGCCGGGGCGGGCAGACGCGCAACCCCTACGCCCTCGATAGGAACCCGTCCGGGTCGAGTTCCGGCACGGCTGCGGCCGTCTCGGCGAACCTGGCGGCGGCGGGCGTCGGCACGGAGACCGACGGCTCCATCGTCTCGCCGTCCTCGTGCTGCGGCCTCGTCGGCATCAAGCCGACGGTCGGGCTCGTCAGCCGCTCGGGCATCGTGCCGATCGCCCATTCCCAGGATACGGCCGGTCCGATGGCCCGCACGGTCGCCGACGCGGCGACGCTCCTCGGGGCGATGACCGGGGTCGACCCGGCCGACGCCGCGACCGCGGCGAGCCGGGACCGGGGCCTCTCGGATTACCGGGAGTTCCTCAAGCCCGACGGGCTCCGCCTGGCGCGCATCGGCGTCCTGCGGGCGAAAGCCTTCGGCTTCGGCCCGAAGCTCGACCCCATCCTGGCCGGCGTCGTTGAGGCTCTTAAGAGAGCCGGCGCCGAGGTCGTCGACCCGGTCGAGCTCCCCAACCTCGGCCAGACCGACGGCCCGGAGTTCGAGGTCCTCCTGTACGAGTTCAAGGCCGACCTGGCCGCTTACCTGGCCTCGAGGTCCGGCGCCGCCATCCGGAGCCTGGACGAGCTCATCGCCTTCGACCTCAAGAACGCGGACCGGGAGATGCCTTTCTTCGGGCAGGAGACCGTGGAGGCGGCGGCGAAGAAGGGCCCGCTCACGGACAAGGCCTATCGCGACGCCCGGGCCAAGGACCGCGAGCTCATGGGGAGGAAAGGCATCGACGCCGCGCTCGATAAGCACAAGCTCGACGCCCTCGTCGTCCTGACGAACGGCCCCGCCCACCTCACCGACCTCGTCAACGGCGATTCGTTCTCCGGCAGCAGCTCGTCACCGGCGGCCGTGGCCGGCTATCCCTCGATCACCCTGCCGGCCGGGGCGGTCTACGGGCTCCCCGTCGGCATCTCCTTTATCGGCCGGGCCTGGAGCGAGCCGATCCTCATCCGGCTGGCCTATGGGCTCGAGCGCGCCCTTCAGGCCCGGCGGCCGCCGCGCCTGCTGCCGACGGCCGAGATCCCGCTCACGGGTCCGGTCCCGCCGGCCGGGCGATAAGGATGGCGAACCGCGGCTGGAGCCATGGATCTTCATGATCAGGTTAATGACGGACCAGGCAGGGGCCGGAACCGCCTTCGGGCCCATCCGCGACCCGAAGACCGTCCCCGGGCCATCAGGAGGAAGCGAATGATGACGATAAGGACTTCCCGCATCTTCGTCGTGGCCATCGTTCTTCTCCCCTTGGCGCTATCTCCCTTCCCGGCGCCGGGCTGGGACGCGGCCTCGGCTCACGACCGGGCGAGCCTCGAGAGGTTTGTCTCGGCGCGCGTCGACCGGACGGCGGCGCCGCCGCTCTCCTTCCGCTATGACGGAAAGCCCAGCCAGGGGTTCATCGCAAAGTGGGTCGTGAAGGCCGAATCCGAGGCGGCCCCGGACAGGGCCGTCCGGACGGTCGTCTATTCCGACCCGGCGACGAAGCTCCGCGTCACCGTCGTCTACACGGTCTACAAGGACTTCCCCGCCGTTGAATGGGTCGTCCGGTTCAAGAACGGGGGAACGGCGGCGACGCCCCTCATCGAGAATGTCCTGGCCTGCGCCGTCGACCTGCCCGGCTTCGCGGCCGGGCCCGTGAAGCTCTACCGGACCAGGGGAAGCAGCGCCGAACGCTCGGACTTCGGCCCCATCGAGGACGTCCTTGCCGAGAAGGGAGAAGTCGCCTTCGGCACGTCGGCCGGACGCTCCTCGGACACGACGGCCCTGCCGTTCTTCAACATGGCCGGGCCTGGCCGCGGGGTCCTGGCCGCCATCGGCTGGAGCGGGTCGTGGACGGCCACGGTACGGCGGGCGGGTGGGCAGGGCCTCGGCCTCGACGCCGGGATGGCCAGGACGCGCTTCCGGCTCAACCCGGGCGAGGAGGTCCGCACGCCCTCCGTCGCCCTCCTTTTCTGGCAGGGGAGCGACCGGATGGCCGGCCACAACCTCTTCCGCCGCTTCATCCTCGCCCACCACACGCCGCGGCCCGGCGGCAAGCCGCTCGTCCTTCCCATCTGCCACGGCGTCGGCTACGGCGGGCCGTTCCCGTGCAACGAGTACGTCTGCGCGACCGAGAGCTACGCCATCGGCATGGTCGAGCGGCTGCACCAGTTCGGCATCGACCCGGACGCCTGCTGGATCGACGCCGGCTGGTACGAGAACCCGACCAACCAATGGTGGTCCGGCGTCGGCACGTGGGAGGTCAACCGGAAGAACTTCCCGCGCGGCCTGAAGCCGGTGACCGAGGCGGCCCGGAAGCTCGGCGAGGGCTTCGTCGTCTGGTTCGAGCCCGAGCGCGTGTACGAAGGGACCTGGCTCGACCGCGAGCACAAGGACTGGCTGACCTTCCTTCTGGGGAACCCGAACCGGCTCCTAGACCTGGGCAACCCGAAGGCGCTGGCCTGGCTGACCGACCATATCTCGAATTTCATCAGGGACGAGGGCGTCACCGTCTACCGCCAGGACTTCAATTTCGAGCCGGCGCCGTACTGGAAGGCCATGGACGCGCCCGACCGGGTCGGCATCGCGGAGATGAAGCATATCGAGGGGCTCTACAAGTTCTGGGACGCCCTGCTCGAGCGCAACCCCGGCCTCCTCATCGACAACTGCGCCTCCGGCGGCCGGCGCATCGACCTCGAGACGACGAGCCGCAGCATCCCGCTCTGGCGGACCGACTACCAGTACTGGGAGCCGAACGGCTACCAGTGCCATACCTACGGGCTCCACTTCTATCTGCCGGCGAGCGGCACGGGCAACGGCGACCCGCGGAAATATTGGTTCCGAAGCTCCATGGGCGGGGCGGTCGTCATGGGCTGGGACCTGACGCCGGGGTTCAATATCCGCGGAGCGCTCGAGGACATGACCGAATTCCGGGCGCTGCGGGCGTACCTTTTCGGGGATTACTATCCGCTAACGCCCTACTCGACGGGGGACGACGCTTGGGCCGCCTTCCAGTGGGACCGACCGGAGGAGCGCGATGGGATCGTCCTGGCCTTCCGGCGGCCGATGGCGCCGCAATCGTCGATCGTCGTCAAGCTCGGCGGCCTCGAGCCCGGGGCAGACTACGAGGTGAGCTATGAGGATTACGGGGTCGTCGTCGTCAAGAGCGGCCGCGTTCTGGCCGAGGGCCTGACGCTCAAGATCCCGGAGGCCCCGGCCTCGATGCTCATCAAGTACCGTCGCGTCCGCTGAGGCAGGCCGTGTCCGAAGCGGAAAAAAAGCGCGCGCCGCGGCGCCAGAGGTGCTGGGGCGAGGCCGACCCGCTCATGGCCGCCTACCACGACGAGGAGTGGGGCGCACCCCTCCACGACGACCGCAAGATCTTCGAATTCTTGATCCTCGAGGGCATGCAGGCCGGGCTGAGCTGGCGGACGATCCTTAATAAGCGCGAGAACTTCCGGCGGGCCTTCGACGGCTTCGACCCGGTCCGCGTCGCCCGCTACACGGCCCGCGACGTCCGGCGCCTCCTGGCCGACGCCGGCATCATCCGCAACCGGCTAAAGATCCTCGCCGCCATCAACAACGCCCGGCGGTTCCTCGAGGTCCAGAAGGAATTCGGCTCGTTCGACCGATATATCTGGGGCTTTGTCGGCAGGAAGACGATCACGAACCGCCTAAAGTCATTTTCGAGATTACCGGCCAGAACGGCCCTCTCCGACCGCATCAGCGAGGACCTCAAGGCCCGCGGCTTCAAGTTCGTCGGCTCAACGATCGTCTACTCGCATCTCCAGGCCACGGGGATCGTCAACGACCACCTGGTGACCTGCTTCCGCTACGGCGAGCTCGAGCGCGCCGCAGGCCCCGGGCGCGGCCTCACTTCTCCAAAGCCGTGACCTTGAACTCGACGCCCTTGGGGTCGGGACAGCAGAGGATCCCGGTTTCCAAGATCCAGTCGTCCCCGGGCAGCTCGTCCTCGCGCTGCTTGGCCGTCAGGAAGGGGAAGAGCGAGTTGAGGGCGAACAGGCAGACCCTTTTGCCCTTCGGGACCTCGATCGTGCCCAGTCCCCGGATGAAGAAATGATCGCCGGCCTTGTGCTTGGCCCCGCAGCGCTCCTTGACCCTGACCACCTCGACCTTCAGGTTCTTCATCACGCCTCCTCTATCGCTCTCAATATAGCGCCATGCGCGGACGAATTCAATCGCCGGCGGCGGCCGGGCAGGACGGTGAACTTTCCCCGGCGTCTGTGATATAAGGAACGCGGGAGGAGCGGCCCGTGATCGACCTCAACCACGTTTCGAAGAGCTACAACAAGGGCCGGGTCAAGGCCGTCGACGACCTGACCCTGACCGTTAAGTCCGGCGAGATCTTCGGCTTCCTCGGCCCGAACGGCGCCGGCAAGACGACGACCATCAAAATGATCGTCGGCCTGCTCCGGCCCGACGCCGGGACGATCACGGTCGACGGCCTGGACACCGACCGGGACTCTCTCAAAGTCAAGGCCATCACAACCTACGTTCCCGACTATCCCAACGTCTATGAGCGGCTGACCGGCCTCGAGTTCCTCAACTTCATCGGCGACGTCTACGGCGTCCCCAGGGCCGAGCGGCTCGACCGTATTGGCAAGTGGCTCGACGTCTTCGAGCTCGCCTCCGCCGTCGCCAACCCCATCCAGAGCTACTCGCACGGCATGAAGCAGAAGATCGTCCTGACCGCCGCCCTCCTCCCGGACCCCCGGGTCATGGTCCTCGACGAGCCGCTCGTCGGGCTCGACCCGCGCGCCGCCCACGCCCTCAAGGAGCTGATGAGGGAACACTGCGACCGTGGCCGGACGCTCTTCTTCTCGACCCACATCATGGAGGTCGCCGAAAAGCTCTGCGACCGCATCGGCATCATTGCCAAGGGACGGCTCATCGCCTGCGGGACGATGGAGGAGCTGCGTCGCCTCGACAGGACGGAGGCCTCGCTCGAGTCGATCTTCCTGGAGCTGACCGAGGAATGACCCGCGTCCTGGCCCTGCTCCGCGCCGGCCTGCGGTCGAACTTCGGCCTGTCCATCCTCCGCTACCGGCTGTTCGTCGAGAAGAAGGACCGCTGGCTCGTCCCGCTCATCGGGCTGGCCGCCGTCGCCGTCCTGCCCTCCGTCTACGGGCTCGTCCTCCTCGTCCAGAGGACCTACCTCGCCCTCAAGCCGCTCGGCCAAGAGCGCGCCCTACTGACCCTGGGCATCCTCGCGGGCGAGCTCTTCATCCTCCTCTTCGGGATCTACTACGTCATCTCGGCCTTTTACTTCTCGCGCGACCTCGAGTTCCTCATCCCCTTGCCGCTCAAGCCGGTCGAGGTCATGGCCTCGAAGTTTGGCGTGATCACGATCAACGAATATCTCACGGTGCTCGTCATCGTCGTGCCGGTCCTCGTCGGCTACGGCATGATGTCGCGGGGCGGGCCGGGCTACTGGGTGAACGGCCTTCTCGTCTACCTGCTGCTCCCGGTCATCCCCCTGGCCGTCGTCTCGGTCTTGGTCGTGGCCCTGATGCGCGTCGTCAACATCAGCCGCAAGAAGGACGCCCTGATCCTCCTCGGCAGCCTCCTGCTCGTCGGCCTGGGGATGGCGGTCCAGCTCATGGCGGGGCGCGCGGGCCGCGGGGGCCTCGACATGCAGGCGGCGACCCGTTTCTTCAGCTCGCCCGACAGCCTCCTCAACGTCGTCGGCTCCCGCTTCCCGCCGAGCGTCTGGGCGACCAAGGCCGTCGCCGGAGGCTTCTCGGCCACGGGCCTGCTTAACCTGGCCCTGTTCGCGGCGACCTCGCTCGCCTTTTTGGCCGCCATCCTCCTCCTCGGCGAGAAGCTCTTCTACCGCGGCCTGGTCGGCCTCGGCGAGGTCTCCGGCCGGAGGCAGGCCCTGTCGCGGGCCCAGATGTCGGAGAGGGTGTCGTCCGGCCGGCACGCCGTGAGGGCGATCTTTGCCCGGGAGTGGCGGCTCATGAACCGCACGCCGATCTTCCTCCTGAACGGGGTCCTGGTCGTCCTCATCGTCCCGGTCCTCGTGTTCATCATGATGAAGGCGAATGCCTCTCGCGGGGGCGGCGCCAGCCTCCTAAAGATCCTGTCCTCGGTCGACCCCCTGTTCCTGACCCTCGCCGCGGCAGCCTTCATGACCGTTTGCGGCAGCCTTAACGGGACGTCCTCGTCGACGTTCTCGAGGGAGGGTGGCCAGTTCTGGATCTCGCGTGTGATCCCGGTCGCGCCGCGCGAGCAGGTCGCGGCCAAGTTCCTCCACTCCTACCTGGTCTCGGTGCTGGGAACGGTCGCGGCGTCGGCGGCCCTCGTCTGGATCGCGCACCTGCGGCCCGCGCCCCTGGCCGCGGCGGCCGGGCTTTCGCTCGTCGCCGGGGTTCTTCTCACTTCCGTCGGGATGATGATCGACCTGGCCAGGCCTCTCCTCGACTGGACGAACCCCCAAAAGGCCATCAAGCAGAACCTCAACGTCCTCCTGGCCACCTGCGCCGACATCGGTGTCCTGACGGGCCTCTATTTTGCGGTCCGCTTCCTGGCCAAGAGCAGGGCCTCGCCGGCGACGATCATCGTCCTTCTCTATGGGACGCTGGGCGCGCTCGCGGCTTTGAGCTATGGCGCGCTGGTCAGGTTCGCCGACCGGCGCTACCGGGAGATCGAGACCTAGCTTTCCCCCCTGGGCGAAGGGCCGCCCTCCGGGCGTTGCCGCCCGTTCCGGTTGACTTGCCGTCCGGTCCTCCGTATATTGCTAGTTGTCATGGCGAAGGGGGAAGAGCGGCTCCAGTGTCCCCAATGCTACACCCTTAACCCGGACGACAGCCGTTTCTGCTCGAAGTGCGGCTCGTCCCTCAGCGACCTCTTCGAGACGCTGACGATGGGCGGCCGGGCGCCGGCCGAGACTGAGACGCCTGTCCAGCTCGGCCCGGGGCAGATCTTCGACCGCCGCTACCGGATCATCGAGGAGATCGGCCGCGGCGGCATGGGCCGCGTCTTCAAGGCCGAGGACACCCAGCTCGGCATCACCGTCGCCCTCAAGATCATCCGGCCCCGCTTATCGTCCGACGCCCGCTTCGTCGACCGCTTCAAGAAGGAGATGCTCCTGGCCCGAGCGATCTCCCACGAGAACATCATCCGCATCTTCGACCTGGGTGAGGCCGGCGGGACGAAGTACATCTCGATGGAATACATCAAAGGGGAGGACCTGAAGGAATTCCTCAATACCTCCGGGACCTTGTCCGTCGAGACGATCGTTCACGTCGCCCGGCAGATCGCCGAGGCCATCCGTGTCGCCCATGCCAAGGGCATCGTCCATCAAGACCTCAAGCCTTCCAACGTCATGGTCGACCGCGCGGGCCGCGTTCATGTCATGGACTTCGGCCTGGCCAAGGCCATCCACGGGGCGGAGGCGGGGCGGCCCGAAGAGGGGGGAGGCACACCCCAGTACATGTCGCCCGAGCAGGCCGGCCGGGGCAGGGTCGGGCCGGCCTCCGATATCTACTCTTTCGGCGCCGTCCTCTACGAGATCGCCACGGGCCGTCCCGTGTTCGAGGCGGAGACGCGGGCGGCATACCGGAAAAAGCACGCCGAGGAGAGGCCGGCGCCGCCGACCCGGACGAATCCCCATCTCCCGAAACCGCTGGAACACATCATCCTCAAGTGCCTCGAAAAGGACCCGGCGGCGCGCTACCAGAGCATGGTTGAGGTCCTGGCCGACCTGGACAAGGTGCAGGTGCAGGGCGGGCCCGTGAAAGCCTCGGTCCTCGACCGGTTCAGGGGGAGATGGGCTTACGCGGTGAGCGCGGTGCTCCTCGCCGGCGTCGCCGTGCTCGTCTGGTACCTTTTCATCAGGCATCGACCGGAGATCTCGCAGGGCAAGCGGCTTTCCGTCGCGATCATGTACTTGAAGAACAACTCGGGGGACAAGACCCTGGATCCCATGGGCCGGACGCTCAGCGAGCTCCTCATCGCCGACCTCCTCCAGTCCCGCTACGTCAACGCGGCGACCGGGGACCGGATCTACGAGATCCTCAAGTCCCTCCGGCTGCTCGGCGCGCCCGCCTATTCGTCGGACGACCTGAGAAAGGTCGCGGCCCGGGCCAAGGCGGATTACCTCGTCCAGGGGTACTTTACCAGGGTCAAGGACGTCTACCGGATCGACGCCTTCCTCCTCCGGGCGCCGAGCCTGGAGCTCGTCAAGGCCTTCCGTGAAGAAGGGGACGAGGCGGGCATCTACGCCATGGTCGAAAGCCTCAACCTGAAGGTCAAGGAGAACCTCGACCTCCCGGCCGGGGCCCTCGCCGGCGACATCCACAAGGACCTGCGGAAGATCACGACCAGCTCGACCGAGGCTTTCCGGTACTATTTCGAGGGGAAGAGCCTCTTCAACGAGCAGAAGTTCGAGGAAAGCGTCGCCGCCCTGGAAAAGGCGGTGGCCCTGGACCCCGAGTTCGCCATGGCCTATGCCCAGCTCGCCGACGACTACATGTACCTGAGGGACGACGTCCGATACGAGAAGAATCTGGGCAAGGCCCGGTCCCTCCTCAACCGGGTTTCCGACCGGGAATACTACATCATCCAGGGGGCCGCCGAGTCGGGGCTCAACGCGCAGGTCGAGATCTACAAGAAGCTGCTGGCGCTCTACCCTGACGACCCGGACGGACTGGAGGCGTTGGGGTCGACATACAGGAACATGGAAGCCTGGGACCTGGCCGCCAAACAGTTCGAGAAGATCCCGATCGAGGACAGGGAGGAGCTGGCCTACGAGAACCTGGCCATGATCTATTCGGCCAAGGGAGAGTACCAGAAAGCCGTCGACCTGCTGCGGTCCAAGCAGGACGCCTTCGCCGCGTACTTCGGATTCCATGCCCGTCTTGCCATGGCCTACTTGTGCCTCCGCCAGTATGAGCCAGCGCTGGCCGAAGCGCGGAAGGCCGGAGTCGTCGACCCCACCGATTTCGAGCCGCCCGAGTTCGAGGGCCTCGTCCAGATGGTCAGGGGTGAGACGGCCGCAGCGGAAAGATGCTTCCGGGAGATGTCCGCCTCGAGCGACCCGTTCTTCCATACCACTGGACAGCATTGGCTCGGCCACCTGGCCGTCGCCCAGGGACGTTACGGTCAGCTCAAGGGGGTGATCCGGACCGGGCTGGAACATGCCCGGACGGCCAAGTTCCAACCGGAGCTCCGCGAGTCGGAGCTCTTTGCCATGCACCTCCTCTTGACCTACGAGAAGCTCAGGGCCCGCGACCTCGCGGCCGCCTATGAAGCGTCGGGCCAGGCCCTGGAAGACGCCCAGGAGACGCAACGGCCAGATTACATCGAGTTCGCCCTGCAGTTCCGGGGGGTCGTCCTGGCCCGGATGAAGAGATTCGACGAGGCCATGCTCGTCGCGGCGAAGTTGAGGGAGACCATCGAGAGGACCGAGGTCCCGAACGCCCTCCGCCATTTCCATCTCCTCCAGGGCGAGATCGCCAGGGAGAGGGGAGACCTGGCGGGGGCCCTGGCCTCCTTCCGGACGGCCGTCTCCATGCTGCCGCACGAGAGCAGCAAGTTCGACGTCCACGTCCTATTTATCGACGCGCTGGCCTCGGCGCTCGCCCAGGGAGGCGACCTCGAAGGCGCTCGGGCTGCTTATGAACAGATCGCGGGCATGACCATGGGAAGGTCGAGATGGGGGGACCTGTATGCCCTGAGCTACTATCAGCTGGGCAGGATCCACCAGTCGAGGAACGAGAGGGATAAAGCTGCCGGGTCCTACCACAGGTTCCTCGAGCTCTGGAGCGGGGCTGACCCCGGCCTGCCCGAGGTCGCCGACGCCCGCAAGCAGCTCTCGGCCCTAGGCCTGGGTCCGGCCCCTTGACGGCGCCGGACGGCCGGCCGGGCGGGGCGCCGGCCATGACCGCAGGTCCTCCCACATTCGCGCCCTCTCGTCTCTGAAGATCGCCCTGACGCGGCAGTCGCCGGTCATGACCCGGCCGATGAGCCCGCTCGCGAAGGCCGCGTCGACCGGACAGACGACGCAGTCCTGGACATCTGGACAGGCTGCACAGCGCCGCTCGTCGGTCCAGAACGTGCCCATGTGGAGGTCCGCATAGGAGCGGAGGACCTCGGGATAGACCCGC
>DATKJS010000022.1:0-50944 GCA_035543515.1 Terriglobales bacterium
AGGGCCGCGCCCCAGTTGAGCCGCTTCTTGCTGTTGAGGTAGGCGACGACGCCCGACGTGTCGATGATCTGCGGCCCGGTGATGGCGGTGGTGATGATCGTATGGGTGCCGAGCATGTCGCTCCAGTAGGCCGAGATGCCCCCCGCGCCGTAGGTGCCGTAGCGGTCGACGCCGATGGCCAGGGACGGCGGGGTGACGTAGTCGAGCGTCAGCTTCGGCCGGTAGTCGGCCACGGCGAAGTTCGTGTCCTTGGGCAGGCCGAAGAGCGGGTTCTTGAGCAGACCGGCCAAGGAACCCTCGGCCTGGGTCCGCGGCGGGAGCACGGCCGGGTTCCTGTCGAACTGGGCCAGGAAGGCCTGGCCGGCCTGGACGGCCTTGTCGTCGATGGCATAGATCGTGTAGAAGCCGCCGTCGTAGCCGCTGAAGACGACGCGCCCCGTGTCCGCGGCCACGGACAGGGCCGGGCTGAGGTCGGTGATGCCGCTGATGCCGGTGTAGAGATTCGTCACCTCGAAGATCTTGCCCGAGGCGAGGTCGATCCGGTAGAGGTCGGTCTTGCCGTTCTGGTCGGACAGGAAATAGAGCCCCGAGCCGTCGGGGGTCCACTGGGGGTTGATGTTCTTGCCGTTCGGGAAGCCGAGGACCTTCTGGATCTGTCCCGACTCGACGTCGAGCAGGGCCAGCTCGTAGTGGCCGATGTCGACCCACTCGAGGTTCGTCGAGAACCGCTCCGTGACGAAGGCGATCTTCTTCCCGTCCGGGGACCAGGCCGGCTCGAGGTCGCCATAGACGTCCCGCGTCATCTGCTTCAGGACGTTGTTCTGAAGGTCGTAGATGAAGAGGTCGGAGACGCCGCCGGCCAGCGCGGAGAAGGCGATGTAGCGGTCATCGGGAGACCAGCAGGGGCTCAGGATCTCGCCCAGCTCCGGGAAGGGGATCTCCCGCACGACCTTGTCCTTCCTCATGTCGAGGATGGTCAGCTCGGGACGGCCCTTGGCGATGCCGCCGAAAACGAATTTCTCGCCCTTGGCGTCCCAGGAACCCGCCGAGCGGATGAACTGGATGCTCTCGAAATGCGTGTCCAGGGCCGTGGAGATGAGCTTGCGCTTGACCTTGCCCGTGTCCGCGTCGGCCAGGAACATGTCGACCGAGAACAGGTCCCGGCTCGACATGAAGACGAGCTCCTTGCCGTCCGGGCTGATGGCGGGCGAGATATTGTAGATGCTGTTCTCCGTGCCCTTGAAGAGCGTCTTGCCGAAGGCCGTGGCCGCCTGGGTCTTCTCGCCCAGGGGATCGTAGGCCTCCTGCAGGGACTTGTGCCAGGCGGCGGCCAGCGGCTTGGCCTTGACGCCGAGCAGGCCCTCGAGGACGATCTCGGCGTCGCCGCTCCGTCCGATCGTCTTCATCATCTTGCCGATGACCTCATCACCCCAGCGGCCCGTGATATAGGCCCACAGGGCCTGCCCCCAGCGGTAGGGGAAGTACTTGTAATAGTTCTCGAGCTTGGCCAGCGTCGGCAGGTCCTTTCGGCGGACGGCGTCCCGCATCCACATGGAGGTGTTCGGGTCCGTGGCGCCGATGGAGAAGTACTCGGCCATGCCCTCGATGAACCAGAGCGGAATGCGGAGGGTGGCGTCGGTCTGCCGGGCGGCGTCCGAATGCCCCTGGGCCATGATGTCGTACTGGAAGGCGTGGACGAGCTCGTGGCCGATGACGTGGTCGGTCTCCGCGAGCGACGGCCCATAAGGCAGGACGATGCGGCGCTTGAAGGACTCCGTGACGCCGCCCGTCCCCTCCCCCATCAGCTCGGGGATGACGGTCGTCTGCTGGAACTCCGGGCCGCTGGCGTAGAGGACGAGGGGCTGGCGGCTCTTGATCTCGTAGCTGAACATCCGCGCGTACCGGGCGTACCAGCGCTCGGCCATGAGGCCGGCCAGCTTGACGACCTGCTCGTCCTCAAGGTAGAAGTAGATATCGAAATGCCGGGTCTTCATGACCTTGAAGTTGAACTTCTGGTACTGGACCTTGTTCCGGCCGTAATACTGCGCGTTGAGGGCGGGCGCCAGCGCGGCGGCGCCGATGGCCAGCAGCCCGAAGAGGGCCAGGATCTTCCTTGACGCGGTCAACCGCATGGCTTTCCTCCTTGCTCGTTTTTCCCTTATTGTAGCGGATGGAAGGCAGGATAGGAAATAATCACCGCCGACGGCGGCTCCGGCGTGTCCATAGGTCGAAACTCCTTTCGACCCCTTTCCGCTGGCATTCTAGCCGATTCCCCCGGCGTTGTCCATAGCCGCCTCTCAACATAGAACGCCCCCCGACCCCGAAACGATGCGGGCGGCGGGTAGTGGGTCAGTTTGAAAAAGACGGGCATTGACTAGGCGGATAGAAAATGCCATATTGTAAGTATGCTAAAGCGCACAAGCAAGAAAACGAAAGACGTAAACCTGACCGCCGCCTCGATTGTTGAACAAGTTACAGGAACAGACAAGAACCCAGAAAGGACGAAGAATCCCGCCGCCGTAACCCTTGGCCGCCTGGGCGGCCTCAAGGGCGGCAGGGTCAGGGCAAACAAGCTATCCCCAGAGAAACGTAAAGAAATAGCCCGGAAAGCCGCCGAGGCCAGATGGACTAAGTTTCGCTAGGGTTCTCCTTCATATCCTTTTTCTTGTTGTATTGGTCCAATTGCTCCTGTAATACGCGGATAAAATTTGGCAGTCGGTCAGCTGTAATTATTATACTAGCGATACAATCCGCATTGACTTCGCTTGGTTTTGGTTCCGATTCACTAAAACGGATGGGCGGTTTAATTTCAAAGAATGATAATTTGAACTCATTTTCGATAGTCTGAGCAAGCATATTGGTCGCAAATCGTGTAACTAGATGCTCGGGGATATTCCATTTGATAGGCACAAGTGATGTTTCTTGCGTTGTTTTCTTCACATCATTAGTCATGCTTAATTCTCCCATTAGTATTGTTGCTAGTTTAGCCCTGAGCGCTCAATGAACTTGATCTTAGAGCCTGACTGTCAGGTTTCATAATTGGCAACTCCTGTGACGCCATCTCTTTTATTAAAGCGTTTGCTGTATGAACATTCGTAAATTGCTCATTCAGTTGTGTTTCTTTCTCTCTTTTTTCATAGTCAGCAATTACTGTTTCTGTGGGCTCGAAAATTATACGAAGCCTGGCATCGAGAGCATCCGCCACGCGAAAAAGAGTTCTAAAACTCCATCCGAAATAATCGGCTTGTTCAATACGAGAAATAGCAGATTGTTTCATCCCTGCCTTTTTAGCTAAATCAGCTTGCCTTTTTTTCCTTTTTTCCCTCAACGACCTAATGCTGATGGCTATCTCGTCTGCGGCCTGTCCACGAAAGAATCGTTGTCTATAGCCTCTATCTTCTTTTAGTTTTTTTAAAACATTTAATCTAATGGATGAGATTAAAGGCATTGGCCTTTTCCTCCTCGTCCTTGATTAGTTTTCTGTTTTTTCGGGCCTTACTTAAATCTTTCTTCGTAATCTTATTGCCCGATTTATAAAACGCGTCAACGAATACTATTCTCTTATCAGCGTCGAAATAAAAGATTAGGCGAGCCTGAACTTTCCCTGCCCGACCACGTAATTCAAAAAATCGATCCATGAGTGGTCCCGTATTCGGGCGCTCAAAACCATTCCCTGTTTGTATCAAACGATACAATCTTCGCTCAAGTATCTCTTTCATTTCTGTATTGCAGGCATCAAGAAACAGGGTCAGGACTTGGCGGAATTGACACAATACCCAATTATACATTGTTATAATATCACAATATTGTATTATTGTCAATACTATTTTTAAGCTTGATAATATAACAATATTGTGATAATATGAATATCCTCACCAAGAAGGAATGCGTCCTAACGTAAGAATATTATGTTAATTATGGGGAAGGGTCAAGTTTCTCTAATAAATCTTTTTACTTGACAATGCTTGAGCGCTCAAGTATATTATGGGTATGAACAAGCTAAGCAAGGACAAACAAGCCCAAGTCATTGCTGCCCTTGTTGAGGGGAATTCCATTAGGGCTACGGTAAGAATGACCGGCGTAGCCAAGAATACCATTGTCGGGCTCCTGGCAGATGTAGGCAGGGCATGCGCTGAATATCAGGACAAAGCATTCAGGAATCTTCCCTGCAAGAGAATCCAATGCGATGAAATTTGGTCATTCTGCTATGCCAAAGAGAAAAATGTCCCCGAGGATGAACAAGGAATATTCGGATATGGGGACGTATGGACGTTTACGGCAATTTGCGCTGATTCTAAATTGGTTCCATTCTGGCACATTGGCAGGCGCAACCTAGTGGACGCCACCATCTTCATGAAAGACCTTGCCAGTCGCCTCGCAAACAGGGTCCAACTAACCACAGATGGACACAATATGTATCTAGATGCCGTTGAAAATGCGTTTGGCGTAGATGTTGATTTCAGTCAATTAGTGAAGATATATGGACAAACCCCCGAGGGCCAACGGCGCTACAGTCCTCCTCAATGCACGGGAACCATAAAGACAAAAATAAACGGGAACCCCGATGTTCGCAAGGTTTCCACTAGCTATGTAGAGCGCCAAAACCTCACCATGAGAATGAATATGCGCCGCTTTACTAGGCTGACAAATGCATTTTCAAAAAAAGCAGTTAATCTGTTCTATGCCGTATCCCTGCATTTTATGTATTACAACTTCTGCCGGATTCATCAAACGTTGCGGGTTACCCCAGCTATGGAGGCCAAGGTTACGGATCACGTTTGGGATATTAAAGAAGTTTTGGGTTTAATGAGAGCCTAGAAATTTATCAATGGCGTCGCAAGATTTTTCCCCATTAACAACGGCCCACCAAACGCCATTGGTACACCCCTCGGTTTTATATAGGTTCTCCGATATTGCCTTGACTTCTTCTGGAGTTAATTTGTGTATCCCATCTTTGTCGAGGACGACAACTTGCGTCGGGCCGCCACATCCAGGGTCAATGCGCTTAACTTCCTCAATGACAAAAACGGCCAATTGTTTACCTTGTTCTGTACTTAGCCCGTCTTTATACATTTTAGTCAACAAGTATTCGGCATAAGCAGAGCCCGAGCCTATCGTCGAGAACTTTTCGCCTCGCTCAGCGATGCCGTCTGGGTGCACCGTATAAAGACCAAGCTCCTCTCCCGACTTATTTGTGCACCCAACCAAAAGGATGAAGTTAAGCTCAAGTTCGTTTTTTATATCTTGAGATGGTGGCAATCCGAGTGCCTCCATTTTATCAACGACATATCGTTTAGATAGCGATACCATAATTCCCTCTGACGTGTTGGCTAACTCATCACAAGTTGCAATCTTGGTTGATTCGTATTTTTCCTTTAATTTATCCGTTGCCTTGGATATAAATGTGCCAACTCCCGCGCCAGAAACGGCAATATAAAGGTCTTCTGTAGCGGGGAAAGTAACGATCTTATGATAATCCACCCTTTTAACTTTCACGCCTCTAAAGCTTTCTGCCTGACTATCTGAGGCCATGACAACGCCATTCTTGCAGATAATTCCCACTACGATTGTCATATCTATTCTCCCATCTCTTTGCTGATTGTTTGGGAGATTATCTTTTTTGGATATGGAAGTCAAGAAATGGCAAGACATGGGTATCTCCTAAGAAAAATCAAACTGACCCACTACCGGGCGGCGCGCTCCGTTGACCCGGGCCCGCCACTTACGGTAAGATGCCTGAGGCTTCCGTCATGACGACGCCGATCTTCATCGTCCTTGCGGTCATGGTGGCCGCCTACGCCCTGGCCAAGGCTCGCGGCCTGTCGGTCGAGCTGAGCATGTTCGCCTCGGCCGTCGCCGGAGCGCTGGCCGGCGCCGTGGTCGGCGCCCCCCCCGCGGCGGAGCTCGGCCGCCATCTGGTCGAGGGCGCTTTCACCTACCTCGACGTCGTCCTCGTCTTCTTCACCGCGACGCTGTTCATGGCCATCGTCCAGGCCTCGGGCGGGATCGACTACGTCGTCCGCGGCACCGTCCGCACCTTCGCCCGCCGCCGAGTCCTGGCCCTGCTTATCCTGATGGTCATCGTCCTCATCCCCGGCGCCCTGACCGGGGCGGGCAGCGTTTCCCTCCTCGTCGTTGGGGCGCCCGTAGCCCTCGCCCTGGGCCGCCTCGGCATCCCGCCAAGACGGTCGGCAGCTATCCTCTTCATCCTGGCCGGCCTCAGCGCGGCCGCCCCGCCGGTCAACATCTGGGCCATGATCCTCTGCGCCGGCGCGGCCATCCCCTACGTCGGCTTTGAGCTCGTCCTCGGCCTGCCCTGCCTCCTCCTCGGGGCCTTCACCGTCCTCGTCCTGGGCCGGAAGAAGGAGGAGGTCGCGGCCGGGTCCGGCGGGGCCGAGGCGGAGGCGCCGCCCGGCATGACCTGGTGGAGGGTCCTCGTTCCGTTCGCCGTCTTCTTCGGCCTCGTCGCCGCCGGCCGCGTCTGGCCTTTCGCCAGCCCCGTCCTCGGCCTGTCCCTGGAATTCGCGGTGGCCGGCCTGGCCGCCCTCGTCCTGAGCCCCAAGCGGCTGCCGTTCTTGTCCCTGTCGCTCGAGACCGTCCGCCGCCTCCTGCCCCTCCTCTCGACCATGGTCATCGTGGGCATGCTCCAGCAGGTCATGACGGCCACGGGCGTTCGGGGGCTCCTGTCCTACGCCGTGATCTCCATCCCACTCGTCCTCCTCTTCGCCCTCCTGCCCATCATCATCCCGGTCTCCGAGGGCATCCTGACCTATGGCGGCGCGGCCATCATCGGCATCCCGCTCGTCTGGCACCTAGACTCGATCGGCTACCACGCCACCGTCGTCATCGCCGGCCTCAGCCTCCTCTGGGCGCTGGGCGATGGCCTGCCGCCGACCGCCCTCATCGGCCGGCTGAGCATCATGGTCTCGGGCTACCGCGGGTCCTACTGGGATTTCCTGAAGTCGACCTGGCTGCCGTGGCTGGTCATCACCGCGACCGGCCTGCTCATGATCATCTTCAGCTCCAAGCTGGCCTTCCTCGTCCGCTGGAGCATGTGAGGTTGCCCATGTCCCGTCCGAAGCGGAGCGGCGCATGACGGCCGTCATGATCGCGTACTATGTCCTTAGCGCCTTTCTCCTGGCCTTGCTCGGCGCAAACTTCGTCCGAGAGAAGAAGAGCCGGAACGACCTCGTCCTCTATCTCCTCGTCATGATCCCCCTCATCCTGCGTCTGCTCCGGGTGAAATAGGCGGCGGCAGATGAAGCGCGAAGTCCTGCTCAAAGCCGGCTTGGCCGCGGGCCTGGCCGCCCTCCTCGTCTGGGGCGGCCTGCCGCTCTACCGCCACCGCCACTTCGACCTCCCCATCGTCGAGGGCCCTGGCGTCAGCGGCGTCGTCCGGTTGAAAGCCTATTCCCCGGGCCTGGCGGGAACGATGGCCGACACCGCTGTCTTCGTCCTCCGCGGCCGCGAGCCGGGAGGCAAGGCCATCCTCCTCGGCGATACCCACGCCAACGAGCCCGAGGGGCTGCTGGCGACCCTCATCTTCATCGAGAACGCCGTCGTCGACAAGGGCACGCTCTACATCATCCCCGTCTTCAATAACAGCGCCAGCCGGAACACGCGGCCCGGCGACGGCTACCCGCTCTATTTCGAGGTCCCGACGGACTGGGGCTCGGTCAGGTTCCGCATGGGGAACCGCGACGCCTCGCCCCTCGACCAGTGGCCCGACCCGGACGTCTATATCCATTATCCCGAGCGCCAGCTCCTGTCCTACATCGACATCCGCAACGTCAACCGGACCTGGCCCGGCCGGCCCGGCGGGCCGCTCATGGAGCGTGTGACCTACGGCGCCATGGAGATCATGCGGCGGGAGAAAGTCGATGTGGCCGTCGACATGCACGGCGCGGAGACGATGTTCCCGGTCACGAACTGCATCGTCGCCCCGGAGAGGTCGGTCAAGATCGCGACCCTGGCCGCCCTGACGGTCAAGGCCGCGGAGGGCTTCGAGGATCACGTCGAGCCCTCGCCCGCCGGCTTCCGGGGGCTCTCCCACCGGGAGATCGGCGACCATTCGGGGACCATGCCCTTCCTGCTCGAGGCGCCCATCCCCTTCCTCGACCAGCCGACCGGACCGAAAACGACGAAGCTCCTCATGGACGGCAAGGACCCGTTCCTGCTGAGCCTGGCCGGCAAGAAGAAGCTCTTCGTCCCCTACGACGCGGCCGGCTGGAGCATGGAGCGGCGGGTCGGCCAGCACTGCTCGGTCGTCCTGGAGATCCTCCGCCAGTTCTCGCGGAAGAACCCCGATAAGGCCGTCGTCATCCGGGGTGTGCCCCGGTACGCCGATATCGTCAAACACGGGGTCGGCCACTATTTCTCCGACCCCGCCAAGGCCGACGCAGAGAAGGTCGTCCGAAATTGACGCCCACTCCATAGCTTCCGGAGGTCGTCCGATGCTCAAGCGACTCCAACCGTTGACCTGGGCCGCCGCGCTGCCGGTCCTCGTCCTGTCCGCCGCCCTGGCCGTGTCCGGCCGCCGCCCCGCTGGGGCCGCGCCCGACCCGGTCGCCGGCGAGGGGAACTGCACCGTCATCATGGTCGGCCGGGAGGCCTCGACGGACGGCTCCGTCATGAGCACCCACGCCGCCGACTGCGGCGTTTGCGATTTCACCTGGCGCCACGTCCCGGCCGCCGACCACAAGCCGGGCGAGAAGAGGCGGCTCTACAACATCGACCAGATCCGGACCTGGCCGCCCTCGGAAGGGGGCAAATGGGCCGCCATTCTCAAGGACCCGACCCCCGTCGAGATCCCCCAGCCCGCCCGCACCTACGGCTATCACCATTCCATCTTCGGCTACATGAACGACCAGCAACTGGGGATTGGCGAGTCGACGATCGGCAACGTCCGCAAGATCGCCAACCCGACCCCCACGCCGGCCACGAATATCTCCATGCTGACGCTCCTGGCCATGGAGCGCTGCCGGACGGCCCGCGAGGCCATCAAGCTCATGGGCTCGCTGGCCGAGAAATACGGCTACGGCTACCACGACGGCGGCGAGATGCTGGCCGTCTCGGACCCGAAGGAGATCTGGGTCTTCGAGATCATGCCGGTCGGCCCCCTGTGGACCCCGCAGACGGGCAAGCCCGGCGCGGTCTGGGCCGCGGAGCGCGTCCCCGACGGGGAGGTCGCCGTCTGCACCAACGAATCGATCATCGGCGAGCTCGACCTGGCCAATCCGGACTTCTTCATGGCCTCGGCCAACGCCGTGTCCTTCGCCGTCGAGGCCGGACTCTACGACCCGAAGTCCGGCAAGCCCTTCAGCTGGAAGAGGGCTTATTCGCCGACCGAGGGCAGCGCCGCAAGCTCGGGCGGACGCCGCTCGCGGACCTGGCGCTTCTTCGACCTCGTCGCGCCGTCGCGCCGCTTCAGCCCCGAGACGCCGGACATGGACTTCCCCTTCTCGGTCAAGCCCGACCAGAAGCTCTCGGCCCGCGACGTCATGGCGCTGACTCGGGACAAGTCCCAGGGGACCGTCTTCGACCCCGTGCGCGGCGTGCGCGGCGGGCCGTTCCAGAATCCGAACTACTATAAGGGAACGCGGCTCATCAGCGTCCCGAACGTCGAGTACACGACCCTGACCCAATGCCGAGCAGGCCTGCCGGACATCATCGGCGGCATCGTCTGGGTGGCCCTGGGCGCCCAGGACACCTCCTGCTACGTCCCGTTCTACGCGGGGGTCACGGATATCCCCAAGTCCTTCTCGTCCGGGGACCACTGGGTCCTCGACCGGGAGGCCGCGCGCTGGGCCTTCGACTACGTCGACTACCATGTCCAGCCGGCCTACGGCGCGGCCATCGCCGACGTCCGCGAAGCGCAGAAGACGTGGGAGGACGGGGCCCTCGCCCGTCTTCCGGAGATCGACCAGAAGGCCGCGGCGCTCTTCAAGAAGAGCCCGGCCGAGGCGGCCCGCTTCCTCACCGGCTATTGCCTCAACAACGCCAAGAGCGTCATCGACGCCTGGTGGAAACTCGGCGACGACCTCTGGGTCAAGTACAACCACCTCCAGACGTACGACGCCAAGAAGCGGCAGGTCGGACGACTCCCGATGGCGAATCCCGAGCTCTGGAACAAGGCCGTGCGGGCCTTCGACGTCCTCACGGAAAGCGACATCAAGAAATAGCGGAGGAAAGGCATGACACGCAGACATCTCCTGTCCCTGGCCGGCCTCCTGGCCCTGGCCGCCCTGATGGCGGGCCTCCCGGCCGTCCTGAAGACGGCGCCCGCGCCGTCCGACCTCGTCCGGCCCCGCGACGGCTGCACGTCCATCCTCGTCGGCAAGAGCGCCTCGGTCGACGGCTCTGTCATGACGACCCATACCTGCGACTGCGGCTCCTGCGACTGGACTTGGCGGCACGTCCCCGCGGCCGACCACAAGCCCGGCTCGACCCGCCGGGTCCTGCACATCTCCCAGTACAAGACCTGGCCGACGTCGGAGGGGCTCAAGTGGGACCTGGTTAAAAAGGACTACGCCGGCTTCGACATCCCCGAGGTCCCGCACACCTACGCCTATCACCACGGCATGTTCGGCTACATGAACGAGAACCAGGTCGCGATCGGCGAATCGTCGATCGGCAACCAGCGCAAGATGTCCAACTCGACCCCCTCGGCCGGGTTCGACCTGACCATGCTGACGCTGGTCGGCATGGAGAGGTCCCGGACGGCCCGAGAGGCCATCCAGGTCATGGGCTCGCTCGCCGAGACGTACGGATACGGCTTCCACGACGAGGGCGAGATGCTGGCCGTCTCCGACCCGAACGAGGCCTGGATCTTCGAGGTCATGCCCGTCGGCGCGCTCTGGACGCCGAAGAGCGGCAAGCCCGGGGCCGTCTGGTGCGCGGAGCGCGTCCCGGACGACGAGGTCAGCGTCTGCCCGAACGAGTCCCGCATCGGCGAGATCGACCTGGCCAGCAAGGACTTCTTCATGGCCTCGCCGAACGTCGTCTCCTACGCCGTCGAGGCGGGCTTCTATGACCCTAAGAGCGGCAAGCCCTTCAACTGGAAGCGGGCCTACTCTCCGCTCGAGGGCAGCGCCACCAGCAGCAGCGGCCGTTTCCAGCGGCTCTGGCGGTTCTTCGACCTCGTCGCGCCGTCGCGCAAATTCCGGCCGGAGACGCCGAACATGGACCTCCCCTTCTCGGTCAAGCCCGACCAGAAGATCTCGGTCCAGGACGTCATGACCCTGACCCGGGACCGGAGCTACGGCACGCCCTTCGACCCCGTCCTCGGCATCCGCGGCGGGCCCTTCAAGAACCCGAACTACTACCGGCAGACCCGGGTCATCGACCACGGCCTGGCCGAGTACACGACGGTCACCCAGTGCCGCGCGTCGCTGCCCAACCCGGTCGGCGGCATCGTCTGGATCTCGTTCGGCTCCCAGGACACGGACTGCTACATGCCGTTCTACGCCGGGGCTACGGAGCTGCCGAAGTCGTTCGCCGTCGGCGACCACTGGGTCTTCAACCGCGAGGCCGCCCGCTGGGCCTTCGACTACGTCGACTTCCACGTCCAGGTCGCCTACGACGAGGCGATCAAGGACGTCAAGGCCGCCCAGGACAAGTACGAGGCCGGCGTCATCGCCCGCATCCCGGAGATCGACGCCCAGGCCATGGCCCTCTACAAGAAGAAGCCGGCCAAGGCGGCCGAATTCCTGACCGCCTATGGCTTGAACAACGCCAAGACCGTCGTCGACGCCTGGTGGAAGCTCGGCGACGACCTCCTCGTCAAGTACAACCGGCTCAACGTCTACGACACCGGGAAGCGGGCCTTCCACCGGGGCCAGCCGGTCCCCCCCGACTGGTGGAGGAGGGCCACCCGCGTCTTCGACATCCTGATGGAGCCCGATAAGAAGTGACCTGGCGGACCCCCGAAAAGAAGGGAACGCGAGACGATCTTCGCGAGAGGAGCAAAGCCATGAGATATCCCGGAAGGACCATTGTCCTCGCGGCCTGCCTCGTGCTCGCCGCCGCGACCGCGGCCTCCGGCCAGACCCTGCCCAAGGCCGGCCTGCCCGTCCTGACGACCTCGGCCGGCCAAAGCGCCGACGTCGAGACCCTCAACGCCGTCCTGGACGAGGCCGGGGTCAAGTACGACTACTGCGACGTGCCGACCGTCGAGATGCTCGCGGCGGGCGTCGGCCTGGGAGGCCGGACCTCGGCCGCCGGCTTCCACGTCGAGGTCGGCACCGACACGGCCAAGTTCCCGGCCGGGACCCCCTACAAGGCCGTCATCTTCGCCATCGGGGCCAGCCTGAAGGGCATGGGCGCCTCGGGGCTGACCCTCGAGAGCGAAGAGGCGCGGCTGAAGAAGCTCATCGATTACTGCAAGCAGAAGAAGATCCTGGTCATGGCCGTCCACGTCGGCGGCGAGTCCAAGCGCGGCGCGGCCGGCAGCGACAACGAGCGGATGATCGACGCCGTGGCCCCCTACGCCGATTTCATCGCCGTGACCAAGGACAGCAACAAGGACGGCCGTTTCACGAAGCTGGCCAAGGCCAAGAGTATCCCGCTCGCCGAGGTCGACTACGCCCTCGGGCTCGTCGAGATCGTCAAGCAGGTTCTGCTCTGAACCCTGGGCCGACGCGTCGGGAGCTCTGGCGCGCCGGGTCCCTCGGCGGGACGGCTTGACCGAGAGGAGACCGTCATGAAGCACCGCCATTGTCTCCCGGCCGCGATCCTCCTCGCCGCCGTCGTCCCGGCCGCCTTGGCCCCCGCCGCCCGGGCGGCCGAGGCCGTGCCGCGCGCCCGTTACATCGCCTTCGCCCGCGCCTCCGCCGATTGGGCCTTCGTCCACCGGGACGGCCTCATCGCCCAATGGCGGAAATCGTTCGACCCCCTGAACGTCTTCGGCTACCGGCCGCCCGGGGGACTCCTCGAGACGGCCGTCATCTATTCGTACCTCTACGAAAAGGAAAGGAAGCCGGAATACGCCGAGCGGGCCAAGGCCGTGCTCATGGGCTACGGGGATTACCGCTCGGCCTACCCTGCCTCATCCGTCAAGATGCGGCCCGACTACGCCGACGGGGTCCCCGCCCTGCCCGACTTCTTCACCGCCATGAGATACTTCCGGGCCTACGATTCGCTGCGCCGGCTCGGCCGGCTGAGCGCCGCGGAGGACAGGACGGCCGAGGCCCTCATCGCCGAGAGCATGCGCTACCTCCTCCGCACCCAGGAATGGGGCCCCATGAACCGCGCGGCCCTGCGCGCCGAGTCCCTGGCCTGGGCCGTCCACGCCCTGCCCGGCCATCCCGACCGGCCCCGCTGGGAGATGCAGCGCCGGGCCCTCGGGGACGACAACTGGGGGCACTGGGAGATCGAGGACGCCACGATCTATAACGGCATCTGGCTCTACTCGATGCTGGGCTACGCCGACGCCCTGGGAAAGCTCGACGAGCTCTTCGAGACCCCGGAGATGGCCTATTACGCGAAGTATTACGCCAACCTCATCTGCCCGGCCGGCGTCGTCCCGGACTTCGGCGACGCTCACTGGACGACGAACTGGATGCATTTCCTGGTCTTCTTCGAGGCGGCCGCGGCCCGGCTCCACGACCCGGCCGCGAAATGGGCGGCGTCGACGATCGCGGCGAAGTTCGTCGATTTCGCCGACCCGTCCAACGTCGGGCTCGGCATGATGCTCCTCGACGCCGCCCGCTTCGGGTCGGACGACGTCCGGCCCGCCGCGCCCGCCGCGCTGTCCGAGGAGGTCATGGAGGACGTCGTCGGCAAGAAGGTCGTCTTCCGCGACGGCTGGGCGCCCTCCTCGACCTACCTCCTCCTCAACTACCGGGACGAGGGGGACGGCGGCCTCAACTACCGGGACTACCTCCGGGATTCGATCCCCGTCGAGGAGGAGAAGATGACCCACGGCCACGCCGACGAGAACAGCCTGGTGCTGCTCATGTCCGGCGGCTCGGTCCTCCTCCACGACGGCGGCTACCGCGATTACATGCCCTCGGGGCCGTTCGGAGCCTACCGGCAGGACTATTTCCATAACCGGCTCTGCGTCCGGCCGGAGAAGATCTGGCTCGGCCAGAAGGCGGGCGAATCCCGCTACAGCGTCCGGGAGGCCGTCCCCGGCCAGGGCCTGCTCGAGTTCCTGCGCGACGCCGGCTCCTACCGCCGGGTCCGGACCGAGAAGGTCGATTTCCTGACCTTCCCCGACTTCGACTATAGCCGGACGCGGCTGACGGATGACGGCTGGGGATACCAGTCGGACCGCGTCGTCGTCTTCGTCAAGAAGGCCGGCTGCTTCGTTGTATTCGACGTCTTCAAGGCCCTGCGCGAGGGCTATTTCACCCTGGCCTCGGCCTGGCACACCCGGCAGGTCCATGCCCGCGGCGACCACTGGTACGACACCGGCTATGACAGGATCCAGGCCGCCGCGCTGCCGCAGGACAAGCGCCTGCTCGTCCTCTTCCCCATGACCCAGGACCGGGTCGAGGGCGTCGAGCCCGAGAAGCGCCATTCCCAGGACGAATGGCTCATCCACCAGACGCTGGCCCGGCACTTCGAGCTCGGCGGGACAGACGTCCTGGTGACGGTGCTCGCCCCCCACGGCGCGGCCGAGGACCCGCGGGTCTGGCTCGACCGCGTTTCCCTCGCCCCGTCCCTCCCCGACGGCAAGGCCGCCGGGGTCAGGATCGGGGACGGAGCGGGTGACATATGGGTCGGCGTCAAGCTCGACCTGCGCATGGACGTCAGCCGCGACTGGCGGCGTCCCCGGTACACCTACGACGCCGGCCGCATCCGGGTCGGCGACATCGATACGAACGGCGACCTCGTCTTCGCCGCCGAGTCGGGCGGCCGCCTGGCCTACACCATCGTCAACCTGACCAAGGCTCTGTTCCGCGACCGGCTCCTGGTCGAGGCCGGGGAATCCCTCTATGGCCTGGCCTTCGACGGCAGCGCGGACCAGGCCGGGACGGGGAAGCTGCGCTACTGGAGGGACGAGGCGGGGGTCAGGAAATAAGCCGGGTCAATACGGCAGGCCCTGCTGCTTCTGCTGGGCCTTCTTCTGGAGCTCTACGCCCTGGGCGTGGAGGGCGGCCAGCTTGTCGACCGTCATCCGCATCTTGATGTTCTGAAGCTTCCTCTTGCCTGAGCTCTGGCCGGCGAAATGGAGCCGGACGTAGTCGGCGACCTCCGCGGCGTTCATGAACGTCCTGATGAAATCATCGTTCTGGAGCTCCGCCGTGAGGCCGTCGAGGGTCTGGCCCCGGACGATGATCTTGTTCTCGACAAGCAGACGGGAGCGCGACTGTTCAAAATCCTTGGGCGCGTAGAGCGGGATCGGGGCGAGGAGCTTCTTGGCGTCGGCCAGGGTCTGGTCGAAGAAGCCCTTGCCCTCCTTGAGGAAGTTGCGGGCCTTGTAATACTCCGGGTCGTTGGCCGGCGTCCGGGCCGCAAGGTAGTCCTCGAACGTCCTAATGGACTGGCTCAGGAGCTCGTGGCACCTGGCCGCCCGGATATATATGTCCCGCTCGATCTGGACCTGCATTTTTCCTCACCCTCTGCTGTGAATCTAGCACAGGGGCGGGAGCGATGTCAAAAGGAGTTTTTCCGGCCTATTTCTTGAGGATCGAGGCGGCGACGACGTTCGAGACCTTGCTGCGCATGGCAATGATATCCCCCTTGTCGTCCGGGTGGACTCGGTTGGTCAGGAAGACGACGGCCGTCTGCGTTTCCGGGTCGATCCAGATGGACGTCCCGGTGTAGCCCGAATGGCCGTAGGAGCCGTAGCCGAAGAGGTCGCCGCGGACCGTGCCGTAGTCGGAGGTCAGGTCCCAGCCGAGGCCCCGGCCCGAGTCGGCGACCTTGGGAAAGATCTCGACCATCCGCTCCACGGCGAGGGGGCCCAGGATGCGGACGCCGTTCCATTCCCCGCCGCGGAGCATCATCTGGGCGAAGACGGCCAGGTCGTCGGCCGTCGAGAAGAGCCCGGCGTTGCCGGATACGCCACCCTGGAGCCGGGCCAGCGGGTCGTGGACGACGCCGCGCAGGGGCTTGCCATCGACGACGAGGGTCGGCACGCAGAGCGGGACGAGGTCCGGCGGCGGGTTGTAGCAGGTCCGCTTCATGCCCAGCGGCCTAAAGACGTTCTCGGCGGCGAACTCGGCGATCGTCCGGCCGGTCGTCTTCTGGACGATGTAGGCCAGGGTGATGTAGTTCAGGCAGCTGTAGTTGAAGTGCCGGCCGGCCGGCGTATCCTTGGGCAGGCGGGCGATGACCTTGGTCACGAGGTCCTCGGTCGAACAGGGGTTGCCGAACTGCTTCTCGACCTCCTTGGGGTCGGTGTACGGCGGCAGGCCCGAGGTATGCGTGAGGAGGTGGTAGAGCCGGGCGTCCTCGCCCAGGATGCCCTTCTCCTCGATATAGGGGGCGAAGTCGGGGACGTAGTCCTTGACTTTGTCCCAGAGCCGGATGCGGCCCTGCTCGACGAGGATCATGACCGACGTCGCCGTGGCCACGGGTTTCGTGACCGAGGCCATGTCGAAGAGCATGTCGGCCGTCATCGGCTTCGGCTCGGGCACCCACTGGCTCTGGCCGAAGGCCTTGCGGTAGACGGTGCGTCCCCTATGGGTGACCAGAAGGACGGCGCCGGGGAACTCCTTGCGCGCGACCGCCTCCTGAATGATGCGGTCGAGGTTCCCCAGCCGCTGGGACGACATGCCGACCTCCTCGGGCTTGGCCGCGGGCACGGCTTGGGCCAGGGCCGCGGACGCGCCCGCCATGAGGAGCAATAGCGCCGCGCAGACGATCAACGTTCGTTTCATCTCCGTCTCCCTTCGCGCCGGACGCGGCGCCGGTCACTTTTTAGCCGGAGGCGCCGGCGCCTCGTCTTTCCACACCAGGCCGTCCTGGCGGATGTGCCAGCTCGCGCCGGCCTTGTTCGTGTAAACGGCCTCGAACAGGCTCCGGGTCGTCTGGACGGCCGGCGGATACGCCCAATCCTTGACCTTGAGCTCCTTGGCGTTCCGCAGGCCCAGGGCCCCGAGGTCGTTCGAGAAGCTGCCCTTCTCGTCGAAGGCCGCCCGCTCGCGGTAGTAGATCCTGCGCAGGGCCCACTTGACCTTTTCGTCGGGACGCTCGGCGAACCGGTCGCCCCCGGCGCCCGCCTTCTTGTCCGAAAACTGGACCCAGCCCCACATCTCCGGATAGTGGATGTTGATGAGGCCCTGGGGGACCCAGGTCCAATTGTCCTCGGGCAGGGGCTGGTCCGTCCCCTTCGCCTTCGTCTTGACGTATTTCCCGTCGACGACGTCGAGAGCGTACTCGACACGCGAAAAGTTCATCCGCCATTGGTCGCCCGCGGCGGGCCGCTCGGGCTTGCCGGGGATGCACTCCTTAAGGACCTCAAAGGGGACGGCCATCTCCACTGTCCAGGCCTTGTCCTTGTCGGAGGGGTCGTTGAGCGTGCCGTTGACGTGGACGGCCGTCTTGAGGCCGCGGATGTCCCAGGCGTTGACGGCCGGGCCGCCGTCGCGGTACGGCCTGACGAGGAGGAGGTCCCAGACCGTGTTCAGGGCGTTGATCTCGAGCTCGTAGTAATCCTGCGTGTCGCCGTCGGGGTCGATGAAGACCTCGAAGTCGTTGTCCTCGAAGATGACCGAGTCCCGCTCGGCGAGCGTCGCCCAAACGTTGGGCTCCTCGAGGTAGGCGCCGACGTAGAGATACCGGTCGTCCCAGAGCATCTGGACCCGCGTCCGATAGCGCGGACGCGGCCTGGCCGGCCCCTCGATGTCGCCGAAGACCTCGGTCCAGTCGGCCCGCGTCCAGGACTCCTCGTTCAGGAGCCCGTCGACGGTGATGGGCCCCGCGGCGCGCTGGACGATGTACTTGGCCGGGGCGAACGGGACCTGCGGCTCGGGAACCTTCCGGAGGACGTCGGCCGCCGGCGTCCCTGCCGCCAGGGCCAGGAGGAACGGGCCGGCCAGGGCGGCCGCACGGCAGAAGATCAAGCGCTGCTTCATGCGCTCCTCCCGCGCTCAGAGTTCGAGGAAGCGGACCTCGTTCCCGCAGAAGTCCAGGAACTTCTCGAAGTCCCCGAACGAGATGTCCAGGGTCGAAGTGTTGATGTTCGGGTGGAAGCCGAGCGAGGAGCTCGCCCGCAGGTCCGCGTCGACGACGACCCGGACCTCCTTCGCGGCATCGTTGATCAGCCCGAACGGCGAGACCGAGCCGGGCTCGAGGCCCAGGCATCTCATCAGCCGCTCGGGCGAGCCGAAGCTCAGCCGGTCCTCGTGGAGGACATGATTGAGCGCCCTCAGGTCGACGACCTTCGAGGTCGGGGCGATGACGAGGTAGTGGCGGTTGCCCTTTTTGTTGCGGAGAAAGAGGTTCTTGCAGTGGGCGCCGCGGAGGGCCGTCCAGTGCTTGTCGGCGTCCTCGACAGTGAAGACGGGCGGGTGCTCATGGCGGACGTAGGCGACCCCCAGACGGTCCAGAACGTCGAGGACCCTTTGTTCGACCTGGGTCACGGGCATCGTCACATCCCTGCCGCGAAAATTCATTGATTACATTATTCTAAAAGCCGAGAGCGCGCAAGCCGAATGACGGCCCCGGCTCGGAGCGCCGGCGCCGGGCTTGGGGACGGTCCGCCCTTGTGGGATTGTCCCTCTTCACCTCCGTTCGCGTCGGGTGGCCGGAATCCAATCGGGCTCGATTTGCTTTCTCTGGACAATCCTCTAGAATAATCCCCGCGGCAGCGAGAGCCCCTCGAAAGGAAGACGCATGTCCCGATCCTCTCCCCTCTTCTCCCCTATCGCCCTCGGCGGCGTCATCATCCCGAACAGGTTCGTCCGCTCGGCCACGCATGACTACATGGCGACCGAGGCCGGCGAGGCGACCGACCGCCAGGTCGAGCTCCATGCGCGGCTGGCGGAGGGCGAGGTCGGGCTGGTCATCACCGGCCACGCCTATGTCCGGAAAGAAGGCCAGGCGAGCCCGAGACAACTGGCCGTTTCCGAAGACCGGTTCATCGAGGGGCTGGGCCGGATCGCGGCCGCAGCCCACCGCTTTCCCTCCCGCGTCTTCCTCCAAGTCGCCCACGCCGGCCGCCAGACCAAGGCGAGGCTCTGCGGCTGCACGCCCGTTTCCCCCTCCGCCGTCTACGACCCCGTGTCTAAGGTCATGCCGCGGGAGCTCGGGGCGGCGGAGATCGAAGTGCTTATCCGGGACTTCGTCCAGGCGGCGCGCCGAGCCAAGGAGGCCGGCTTCGATGGCGTTCAGCTCCACGTCGCCCACGGCTATCTTCTCTCGAGCTTCCTTTCGCCCCACACCAACCGGCGCACGGACAGGTGGGGCGGACCGCTCGAGAACCGGGCCCGCGTCATCGTGGAGATCGTCCGGGGCATCCGCTCGCTCCTCGGCCGCGGCTTTCCCGTCATCGTCAAGCTCAACTCCACGGACTTCCTCGAGGACGGGCTGGCCCTGGACGAGAGCGTCCGGGCCGCCGTGATCCTCGAACGCGCCGGCATCGACGGCGTCGAGGTCAGCGGCGGCATGGCCGAGGCCGGGAAGGGTTCGATCTGGCCCGGACTCCGCAAGCCCGAGGACGAGGGCTATTTCGTCGAGGCGGCGGCCCGGGTCAAGGCAGCGGTCAGGGTCCCGGTCTTCGGCCTGGGCGGCATCCGCACCCTCGAGGTCGCGGAGAAGATGGTCACCGACGGCCGCGCCGACCTCGTCTCCATGAGCCGGCCCTTCATCCGCGACCCGCATCTCGTCAAGAACTTCCGTGAGGGACGCGTCTCAAAATCCGAGTGCATTTCCTGCAACAAGTGCCACAACCTCCGCGGCATCCGCTGCGCCGATCTCGCCACGGCGGGGACGAGCGACTGATCATTGGAGGCATGTCGCCCAGGCACGTGCGTCCAGGCCGCCTCGCGGCGGGGCGCCGCAGAGCCGCCGGCCTTCGGGCTCAGGATCGACCTTTCCCCTCTCGATTTCGGCCGCCGTTCGTACGACCTGCTCCAAGGCCTGAACGCGCGCCGGCTTCCCGGCCTTTCAAGATCCGCACGACCGCGAGGATCGTGTTCCAGTTGCGCGCGGTCGCGGGCACGTCGAAGAGCTTGTCGACCTGGCCGAGATAGCCGATCGTCTCCATATGGCGACGGTACGCGCCGAAGACAAATCGACCTTTCGACCCGAAAATCCGAACGAGCCACTCCCCGCCCGGCGGAAGTGTGATGGGGATACGAACCGGTCCGTGCCCGGGTCTCGACAGGATGCTCACGAATCGGACGATATCGGGGGGCGACGGCTCCGTTCCAAACGGATTCTCCATCTCCAGACGGATGAGATCGCGACCGTCGCAGAGCACGATTTCCGTTTCGAACGGCAGCTTCCGGCGCAGTTCAGCCAGGAGCTTTGCTCGAGGTCCGGGTTTCCAAACGATGAACGTTCCTGCCGCACCGACATTCACAACATCATAGTCGCTGAGTTCTCTGGCGAGGAGGCTTGGGCGAAACGTCCTGTGTCCGGCTACGTTGACACCCCGCAGGAAGACGATGAGAGCCATGCCTGTCACCGGGTCGCCATCATGGGGATCGTCCGCGAGAAGCGTTGAGGCTCAAGCCTGGAGGTCCCGAGCCGCCGCTTCCATAAGAATAAAGAAGGCCTGGCCCTCGGTCGCGATTCCCGGCTTCTCGAAGGTCGGCGAGCCGCAGACGTCCCGGACGTAGCCGAGGCCGTCCACCTTGCTCCGCGCCGCCCGGCGCATGATGTCGGCGTCCGCGAGATAGGACTTCGGCAGCCAGCCGGCCCGGACGCCGCGGAAGATCGTGTAGGAGAGCATCTGGCCGAGGTTCGTCTCGACGAACGTCTTGGGGTCGTCGACGACGTCGTGGAAGAAGCCGTCGGGACGGCGATGGCGGAGACAGCCGTCGAGGACCTCTTTGATGTAGCCTTGGAGCCTCTTCCTGCCGACCGCCATTCCTTCAGGCAAGGCCTGCAGGACCCGGGTCATTCCGGCCGCGGCCCAGCCGTTGCCGACGCCCCAGAAGGCCATCCTTTCGAAGGCTTTCTTGCCGTCGTCCCAGATGTGCGAGAAGAGATTCGCGGAGGGGCTCCAGAGGAGCTTCCGGAATCCCTCGACCTGCTTTACGGCCTCTGCCGACGCTCCCGCCACGGCCAGGAAGGGCGGGGCCATGTACATGGAATCAATCCAGACCTGAGGCTTGTCGTCGATGTGATGGAGCGTCCCGTCGGCCGTCCTCGGCGCGGTCTTCAGGAGATACATGAGCATCCGGTCGGCCCCGTCCTTGAAGGCCTTGTTCCCTGTCACCCGGGCCGCGAAGAGGACGCCTTCGCCGTTGGCGGCCGGATCCGTGACGCCGTGGTTGTCGGAGACCATGCCCAGCCGGCCGTCGTCATAAGCGCGCAGCAGCGCCCCATGGGCCATCCGCACGACCATGTCGCGCTCGCCCCATTCGAGCAGGGCTTGCATGGCCACCCCCTGCTCCCAGGCCTCCCGCTGCATTGAGAGCATGGCCAGCTTGGCCCTCTCGACGAGCGGATCGTCTGAGGGGCGCTCCGGCGCGGCGGCGGCCGGCTTCGTGCCGAGCGCCACCAGGGCTCCCGAGGCCGCGCCCCCTCCAACGATGTCTCTCAGGGCTTGCCGTCTGTTCATGGCCGCACTCCAGTCCTTTCGCCGGGCCGGGTTATCGCCCCTCCGGCCTGGGAATTCTAGCCCAACCCCGGCGGCGGGAGCAACCTTTCGCCCCGCAGCTGGTCGTTGCCAAGCGGTCGCGCCTCGTGATAATGTCCCGTCGAGGGAGGACCCGATGTCGAAAAGAACACCGGTCGCCGCCGCCGCCATCGCTCTCGGCGCCATCGTCCTGACGCCGGCATGCCAGCGAACGGCACTGCCGGGCCCGGCTTCCGGCAGCGCCTTTAACGTCCGCGACTTCGGCGCGACCGGCCGCAAGGCCGACAACGCCCAGGGCGCGATCCAGAGAGCCCTTGACGCCTGCGGCGCGGCCGGCGGGGGCATGGTCTATGTTCCTGCGGGCGACTACACGTCGGGGACCATCCACCTCCGGAGCCACGTCCGCCTCTTCCTCGAAGCCGGGGCCACGGTCTACTCCATCAAGCAGAAATCCGCCTTCGACAAGGAATCCCTCCTTTACGGCGAGGACCTGGCCGATATCACTATCGAAGGGCGCGGCAAGTTCAACGGCGAGGCCGCCTACGACTGGCGGCTCAAGGGCGACCACCAGGACGATTTCATCCGGCCGAACCAGGTCGAGATGGAGAAGCTCGGCCTGCCGCTCATGCGCTCCTTCCCCAAGCCCGACCAGTTCGGCAACCTCGTCCTCCTCGTCCGCTGCAAGGACGTGCGCATCTCCGGCGTCTCCTTCATCGACTCGCCCTCCTGGACGATGCACCCCGTCCACTGCGAGCGCATGGTCATCGACGGCGTCTCCATCCGGACGAGCCTCAAGTCCGGCGTCTGGGCCGACGGTATCGACCCGGACTGCTGCAAGGACGTCCGGATCGCGAATTGCACCATCGAAACGGGCGACGACGCCCTGGTCTTCTATTCCATGGACTGGTTCGGGCCGGCGACTCCGTGCGAGAACATCACGGTCACCAACTGCCGGCTCAGCTCGGCCTCGAGCGCCGTCAAGTTCTGCGACGGCAACATCGCCGGCATCCGCAACGTGACCATCGACAACTGCGTCATCACGAATTCCAACCGTGGCATCGCCTTCATGACCTTTGACGGCGGCGCGGTCGAGAACGTCGTCCTCTCGAACCTGGTCATCGAAACCGTCCGCTACGAATGGTTCTGGTGGGGCGACGGCGAGCCGTTCCACTTCAACATCCGCAAGCGGAGCGAGGTCCACGCCAACTGGCCCAAGGACAAGGATCGGCCGGCAGGCGCCATTCGCAACGTCAAGATCCAGAACGTCCTCGCCCGCGGCGCCGGCATGAGCGTCTGCAACGGCCACCCGGATTCCTGGCTTGACGGGGTCTCGTTCGAGAACGTCAAGCTGACCATCGCCCATGACCCGGGAGCGCCCTACGACAAGGCCGTTGACGCCGTCCGCTTCGAGCTGGCCCGGAACCTGCGCCTGCGGGACTTCGAGGTCGTCTGGGAGAAGCCCCTTTACGTCAAGTGGCGGAGCGCCCTGTCGTTCGTGGACATCCGCGGCCTTGTCCTCGACGGCGTCGTCGCCCGGCAGGCCCGCGACGGCCCGGCCGACCCGGCCATCCTCTTCCGGCGGGTCGAGGACGCCGTCGTCCGCGACTGCCGGGCGGCCGAGGGGACCGGGACGTTCCTCCTCCTGGCCGGCCCGGAGACGCGCGGCGTCGTCCTCTCCGGGAACGACCTCCGGCAGGCCCGGAGGGGCTGGGCCGCGGCCGGTGGCGCCCCGCCTCCCGCCCTCGAGATCGAGATCAAGAATTGAAGCTCCGTGGATGGCGCCGTAAGATCCGACTTTCACAGGTTCCGGAGCGCCTGTCCCCGGAGCGGAGTCTGCCCTTCCTCCACGAACTCTTGCCCGCGGAATCCCGCGAAGGGGATTGAATTTTTCCGGCCGTTCGCATAGATTATCCTATTCTCGGCCCGCGAGGCCCCATGCCGGAGAACCCGACGCCCGACCTGATCGAACGCATCCACGGCCGCATCCGCGGCCGTTTCCCGGCCATCGACCGCGACGCCCGCGGCCGGCGCCGGGTCTATCTCAACAGCGGCGCGGGCAGCCTGATGGTCGACACGGCCATGGAGGCGGCGGCCGCGGCCAACCGCGGCCTCAACCCGATGCCCGGCGCCGTCACTCCCGGCGAGGTCGAGACGGCGAGCTTCCACGACGCCGTCCGAAGCCTGACCGCCGACTTTCTCGGCGCCGCAAGCGGCCGCGAGGTCTCCTTCCATGCCTCGACGACGGCCGCCCTCTTCAACCTGGCCTTCGGCCTGCGCGGCCGAACCGGCCCAGGCCGGAACGTCGTCGTCACCGACCTCGACCACATGGCCAACATCTCCGCTTGGGAAACGGTCCTGGGAGAGGGGGCCGGGGCCGAGGTCCGGCGCGCCCCCGTCGCCCCCGACGGCACGCTTGACGCCGACCGCCTCCTCAAGCTCGTCGACGGCCGGACGACCCTCCTGGCCGTGACCATGGCCTCGAACGGCCTCGGCACGGTGCCTCCCCTGGCGGCGCTCGTCGCCGACGTCCGCAAAAAGGCCCCCGCCTGCCTGGTCGTCGTCGATGCCGTCCACCACGCCCTGCACGGGCCGATCGACGTCCGGGGCATCGGCTGCGACGCCCTGGCCTTCTCGGGCTACAAGGTCTTCGGGCCGATGCTCGGTGTCCTCTGGGTCTCTGAGGCGCTCGCCGAGACCGTCCGGCCGTACCGCGTCGAGACGAACAAGAACGAGGCCCCGCATAAATTCGAGCAGGGCATGCTCAACAACGCCGCGCTGGCCTCGCTCCGGGCGGCCCTCGAATACTTCCTTTGGCTCGCCGACGAGGCGGCCGCCGACGGACGGGTGTTCGCCGGGCGCCGCGAGCGCTTCGTCTTCGCCTTGACGGCAGTGGCCGAATACGAGAAGCTCCTCTCGCGCAGCGTTCTCGAGGGCTTCCGCGGCCTGCCCAGAGCGAAGTTCACCGCCTTCGGCTTGACCGACCCGCAGCGCGTCGCCGAGCGCGACCCGACGTTCGCCTTCGAGGTCGCCGGCCAGACGGCCGCCCAGACGAAGACCTCCCTCTGGGAAAGGCGCGGCCTCCAGGTCGCGGACGGCAACCATTACTCGGCCGCCGTCACGCGTCACCTCAAGCGTCCGGCCCTGTGCCGGGCGAGCTTCGCCCACTATGACACGGCCGCGACGGCCGACCTCTTCCTCGAGGCCCTGACGGACCTCGCCGGGAGCCGGGGATGACGGACCTCTCCGCAAGAAGGTCCGCGGTCGTCGTCCTCCTGTTCCTCGCCCTCTCTGCCCTCGTCGCGGCCGGCGTGGCCGCGGCGCCTGATGAGCCCCGGGTCGTCATTCGCACCGAGGCCGGCGATATCACCATCCAAATCAGCGCGGCCCAGGCGCCGCTGACCTCGGCCAATTTCCTGCGCTATGTCGACGCCGGGCTCTACGACGGCACGACCTTCTTCCGCACCGTGACCCCGACGAACCAGCCGGCGAACAAGGTCAAGATCGAAGTCATCCAAGGCGGCGAGGTCGACGAGGCCAAGGCGTTCCCGCCCATCCCCCACGAGGCGACAGGGCGGACGGGGCTCCGCCACGTCGACGGCGCCGTCTCCATGGCCCGCGACGCGCCCGGCAGCGCCGCCTCAAGCTTCTTCATCTGCATCGGCGACCAGCCGGAGCTCGACTTCGGGGGCCGGCGCAACCCCGACGGCCAGGGCTTCGCCGCCTTCGGCCGCGTCATCTCGGGCATGGAGGTCGTGCGGAAGATACAGAAACTCCCCGCGCAGGGCCAGCAGCTGACGCCGCCCGTGCGCATTCTCTCGGTCAAAAGGACCGATTGACGGACATCGACAAGAAATCAGGAGGTCGCATGAAAAGGAACCTGAAATCCACGACCGTCCTGGCCCTCGCCCTGGCCGGACTCATCCCCGCGCTCGCCCTGGCCCAGGCCAAGCCGCCCGCCAAGCCCGCCGCGGCCCAGCGGCTCATCGGCCGGGCCCTTTACGAGAAGCTCCGCAAGGAAGGCCGGGCCATGGTCAAGTACGAAGGCCTCGCGGGGCTCCAGTGGACGCCCGACGGCAAGGGCTATTACATCCAGGAGGACAATGCCTTCAAGCGGGTCGACCTTGCCACGGGCGCGAAATCCCCTCTCTTCGACGAGGCGCGGCTCCTGGCCGCCCTGAACGCCATGACCGGACGCCAGGAAACCCGAGTGCCCTTCGGCGGCGAAGGCCGGCCCATGCCGGGCATGGGTCCGGGAGGATTCCGCGGCGCGGGGGCGTTCCAGTTCCTGGACGAGGGGAAGAAGATCCAGTTCTCGGCCTGGAACAAGGTCTTCCTCTATGACCTCGCCACGGGCAAGCTCGTCGCCTACGAGCCCGAGCGCGCGACGACCGGCGTCCGCGGCCGCGGCTACGGCGATATCCTTTCTCCGGACCTCAAGTTCCGGGCCTTCGCCCGGAGCTACAACCTCTACGTCAAGGACATGGAAGGCAACGAGACCGCCCTGACGACGGACGGGACCGAGGACCTGCGCAACGGCTTCCCCGACTGGGTCTACCCCGAGGAGCTCGGCCAGTACCAGGCCTTCTGGTGGTCGCCCGACTCGAAGAGGATCGCCTTCATGCAGTTCGACGAGAGCCCGGTCGCCAAGTACCCCATCGTCCACGACATCGCCCCCATGCCCCGCTACGAGCTCCAGGGATACCCCGTGCCGGGCGCGAATAACCCCATCGTCCGGCTCTTCATCGCCGACGTCGCCGCGAAAAGGCTCGTCCGGCTCGAAACCGGCGACGACCTCGACGTCTATCTCTACCGCGGCCAGTGGACGAGCGACGGCAAGGAATTCACCTATCACCGGCTGAACCGCCTCCAGAACCGGGTCGAGGTCTTCGCCGCCGACCCGGCCACCGGCAAGACGCGCCTCGTCCTCCGGGACGAGGACCCCTGCTACATCGACGAGCAGACCGACCTCGTCTTCCTCAAGGACACCCAGCGCTTCCTCTGGACCTCGGAGCGGAGCGGCTGGCGCGAGGTCTACCTCTACGACCTCTCCGGCAGGCTTCTCAAGCAGCTGACCGACGCGCGCCTCCCCGTCCAGTCCCTCCTCGGCGTCGACGAAGCGGGCGGCTGGGTGTATTTCAGCGGGGCCGCGGCCAACGGCACCGAGACCCATCTCTTCAAGGTCGGCCTCGACGGCGCGGGCTTCGCCCGGCTGACCAAGGAGCCGGGGACGCACGTGGTCAGCTTCGCCCCGGGCTTCGGCTGGTACACGGATTCTTTCTCGAGCTTCGACACGCCCGCCCGGACGGTCCTCTGCCGGGCCGACGGCGGGGAGCCCAAGGTCATCGGCAAGGCCGTACCGAGCCAAGAGCTCCTCGACCAGAAGCTCCTCAAGCCGGAACACTTCCTGTTCAAGTCGGCGGACGGCAGGTACGACCTCGACGCTCTCCTCTATTTCCCGGCCCACTTCAACCCGAAGGAGAAATACCCGGTCATCCTCTCGATCTACGGCGGGCCGGGCTCGAAGGGCGTCGCGAACCGCTACGCCATGGCCGATGCGAACCAAACCCTGGCCCAACTCGGCTTCCTCGTCGCCACCTGCGACTACCGCGGCGTCTCCGGCCGCGGCAAGACTTTCCAGAACCTCCACTACATGAAGCTCGGGCAGGTCGAGTTCGAGGACCACGTGGCCTTCGTCAAGGACCTCGCCCGCCGGCCCTACGTCGACGCCGGCCGCGTCGGCATCACCGGCCATTCTTACGGCGGCTACTTCACCTGCCTTTGCCTGCTCAAGGCCCCCGACGTTTTCCAGGTCGGCGTCGCCGGCGCCCCGGTCACGGACTGGCGGAACTACGATTCGATCTACACCGAGCGCTATATGCGCCGGCCGCAGGACAACCCGGACGGCTACGAGAAGAGCTCGTGCCTCACCTACGCCAAGAACCTCAAGGGCCGCCTTTTCATCCACCACGGCACGGTCGACGACAACGTCCACCCGACGAACACGATCCAGCTCGTCAACGCCCTGCTCCGGGAGAACAAGAAGTTCGACCTCATGATGTACCCCGAGCAGCAGCACGGCATCGGCTTCGCGCGCTACCCGGAGTCGCGGGTCGAGTACTTCGTCGAGCACCTCAAGCCAGTCGTCAAATAGGAGAGAAAGGAGTCATCCCATGGCCAAGTTCGAAGGCGTGAAGTGGGCGCCGCGCCAGATGCGGTACCTCCTTCCCGCGAAACAGTTCGATATCCTGGAGGCCGACGCCAAGGTCTACGGCGTCTCGCGCTCGATCTTCTACGCGACTTTCCTTTGCTTCGAGGGCATCCGCTTCTTCGTCAAGAGGACGGCCCAGGGCGGGCTGGAGGTCGTCCTCCTCAACTGGGCCCAGAACCTCGAGCGCCTCCAGCGGGGCATGGCCTTCAACCTCAGCAAGAGTCAGGCCGGCCTCATCCCGAGCGTCGAGGAGATGGAGAACGTCATCGTCCGCCGCTATTTCGCCGATCCCTCGGTCCGCGCCTTCCTGGCCCAGATGGCCGACGACGAGGCCCAGGGCTACCTGCGGCCGTTCACCGTGGACGAGGAACAGTCGATGGGCGTGACCTTCCCGACCCAGCCGGCCATCCGGGCCGCCTTCTGCCGTTACGACAACTACCTCGGCGAGCCGTTCACCGGCGTCGTCATCCCTTTTCTCGTCCGGGCCTCGAGCGCCAACAAGACGGGCTGCCTGAAGCTCGGCGTCAACTACGTCTTCAGCCTCAAGGCCAACGAGGCGGCCAAGGAGGTCGACCCCCAGGCCGCGGCCGCGCTCTTCCTCGACGACCGGACCCACCTCCCCCTCGAAGACCGGCACATCACCGAGTGGGACTCCTCCTGCTGCCTGTTCGGGCTCCGCGACGGCACCGTCGTCAAGATCCCGGAGAGCGACCTCATCCTGCCCTCGGTCACGATCCAGGGCATGGTCGCGCTGCTCCGCGAAGCGGGGGTCAAGGTCGAGGAGAGGCATGTCCGCTACGGCGAGCTCGTCGACAGGGTCAAGTCCAAGGAGCTCGTCGTCGCGGCCAGCATCGGCACGGCCGGCATCATGAACCGCTGCCAGAAGCTCCTCTGCGTCGACCGATCGAACGCCGTCGTCGCGACGCACGCGCCCGACACGGGCCATCCGCTCTACGCCCGGCTGGCCGAGGCCAAGGCCCGCTACTGGGATATCTACAAGGGCAAGGCCCTCCCCGCCAAGGGGATGAAGCTCTTCAAGTACGGGCTCTAGGGCCGTCCCTAGAGCCCCATGGCGAAGAGCATCCAGAACCTGTCGCCGAGCTCGAGCGACTTCTGGATGGCGGCGCGGGCGAAATCGTTCGTGCACTTCGTCAGGTACTGCTCGACGGTGAACGGCTCCCTGTCCGGCGTCTTCGCGGCCAGGATGTCCTGGACCTTCTTTTCGATCATGGGCAGGTCGGCGAAGGCCTTGTCCTCGAACTCGGCGATCGTGCCCAAAACCTGGTCCTTCGTCGCTCCCCACTTCAGGGTCGCCAGCCGGTTCGTCCGCCGGAAGGCCCAATCGGCCGAGTCCATCCGATAGCGGTGCTGGCCGCAGACCTCGAAGCCCGGCGGCAGCTCCGTCGCCCCGGCGAAGATGGGGATGCGCGCGCTCATGGCCGGGTTGTCGAAGGCGAACCAGCAGATCGCCCCGACCGCCGGCGGCAGCCAGCCGCGAACCTGGATGACAGTGGCGTAGGAGCAGAAGGCCGCGGGGATCGTCCGGGCCATGGGGATCGTTCCGGGTTTCAGGGTGTTGATGAGCTGCATCATGTCCCGCGGCATCCAGGCGCTGGCGATCGGGCTCGTCACCATCTCGGGCGCCGGGGTCGGCGTCGCGGGAGCGGCCTCGCCCGGCCGCGGCCCCCGGGGCTGACGCTTGGGGACGAGGAGGTTCTTGGTCATGTCGAAGTCGGTCCCGGCGTAGGGGTCGCGGTACATGCGGAGGATGTCGCGGACGGAAACCTTCTTCTCGGCCTTGACCGAGAACGGGAGCTCCGCCATGTCCATCGTCAGCTTGAGCGAGGGGGCCAGGGTGCTCAGGACGAAGTACTCGCGCAGGCCGAACGGCCGGCGGCCGTTGTAGGCCTCCCAGAACTTGAAGGGCTTGCCGGACTTCGGGTCCCACCAGCCCATGTCTTGGGCGACCTGGAAGACGTTGTCCGAGGCCATGAAGTGGTCCTGGTCATTGAGATTGATCTCGCCGATGCGGGGGATGTTGGCCGAGATGCCGACGTGGTCGTCGGGAATGCGCTGGGCGGCCCAGACGCCGCCCTTCTGGAGCGGCCCGGCCCCGAAGATTTCGAACTGCCAGACCTCCTTGCCGTCGGCGACGGTGATGCACTCGCCGTAGTCGCCGTACCCGTACTGCTTGACCAAGCCGCCGGCGAGCCTGATGGCCTCGCGGGCCGTCTTCGACCGCTCGAGCATCAGCCGCTCGAGCTCCTCGATCATGAAGGCGCCCTCGGCGTTGACGAGCTCCTGGCGGCCGCCGATGGTCGTCTCGCCGATGGCCAGGCCGTACTCGTTGAGGCACGGATAGGCCGTGTTGAGGAAGCGGAAGGTCTCGGGGACCTGCGGCACCTCGCCCGTCTGGACGACGCCCTGGATGTCGCCGGGCGTCTCCGTGTGCATCTTCCCCGAGAAGACCTTGTTCACGGCCTTGTCCGGCCACTTCTGGCGCGGCACGATATTGAGCCAGGTCCGGTAGGGGCCGTCGCAGGTGTGGCAGGTGATGACGGAGCCGTCGACCGTAGCCAGCCGCCCGACCTCGATGGACGTGCAGCCGTCCCATTCCGATGGCCAGGGGTTCGGCGCAGCCCTGTCCGCGCCCGCCGGAAGGGACGACGCGGCGACGAAGGCGATGAGAGCGAAGGCGGCGAGGACGAGGCCCGTCCGCCGGATGCGGTTCATAGACATGGGCAGGACTCCTTAAGAAGGCGTAGATAAAGATTATTGAGGACGGCGGCCCGGCTGTCAATCCTTTTGTCGGCGGCGGGGCCCCGCCGGCTCATTCGCGGACGATGGCGACGTCCCAGGGCCCGAGGGCGAGCGGGCCCGGGCCGAGCTTCCTCCCGCTCAGGACCTCGACGGAGGCCGGGCCGCGGCGCGGGATGGTCGCCGCCCTGGCCGAAAAATTGAAGAAGGCGTGGACCGGCGTCCCGTCGGCCAGGACGGCGCGCTTCGTCCGGACGCCCTCGGGCAGCCCGGCGTCCGCGGTCGCGACCCCCGCCCCGGCCAGGGCCGCGGCCACGACCCTCTCCTGCAGGACGTCGGAGAGGACGGTCCCCTCGTAGGTCAGGCTCCCTTTCCCGCAGGCGTGCCGGGTGACGGCGGGGTATCGGCCGAAGACCGGATGGTCGTACCAGGCCAGTCCCTCCGCACCCTCCGGCACGAGGCACTCGGCCCAGGCCGAAACGGAGTTCGCCGTCCCGGCCTTATAAGGATCGCCCCGGAGCGCGAGCGGGGCCCGGAGGTTCGTGAACTCGCTGTAACGGAAGCCGCAGGCCTCCCGGAGCGGCCCGGGCATGGTCGTCCAGCGGACGGTCGAGTTCTCGTCGGCGAAACCGCTCTTGAAGGCCAAGAGGACGCGGCCTCCGCCCTTGACGTAATCGGCCAGCCGGACGAGGAGCTCGCCGCTCGCGATGTACAGGGGCGGGACGAGAACGAGGGCGTAGTCCGCGAGGTTCCGGCTGTCCGGGAAGACGAAATCCGCTTCGACGTTGAGCCGGTAGAGGGCCCGGTACATCTGGTCGAGGATCGTCATGTAGCCCGTCGCCGCGTCGAACGGCATGAAATCGAGGGCCAGGCGCGAGTCCAGGCTGTAAAGGATGGCCACGCGGTTCTTTTTCCTGAGCCCGGCGAGGGCCGGCCCGACCCGCTTGAGCTCGTGGGCGACGCGCGAGACCTCGTCGTAAACACGGCCGGGCTCGAGGTCGTGGCCGAGGACGCCCTTCCAGTAGGTCTCCTGGCCGTAATGGAGGGAATGCCAATGCCAATAGGCGACGAGGCCGGCGCCGCTCAGGATGTCGGCATATACGGCCAGGCGGAGCTGGCCATCGTAGGGCGGGAACTGGCCGCGCGAGTCCCACCCGGTCGTCTGGGCCGTCGTCTCCGTGACCAAGTAATTCCCGCCCTTGAGCGACCGGGCGATATCGCCGCAATACGAAATGGACTCCCCGTCCATCTGGTCTTGGAGGCCCATGTAGACATTGACGGCCGGGACGTCGAGCGAGACGGCGATCTCGCGCGCGTCGACGTCGCCCGGGAAGCCGCCGGCGAAGTCGTGGGTGATGAACTGTTCCGGCCGCTTGAGCTCCCGGACGATCCCGGCCTGCCAGCCGAGGAAATCGGCCGCGATGTCCTGCTCGAAGCGCTCCCACTCGAGCTTGTAGCCTGGGTTGAGGGCGCCCTCGCGGGGCGGCAGGTCGTCGAAGCTCCCGATCCTCTGCCCCCAATAATTCAGGCCCCAGGCCTTGTCGAGCGTCTCGGGCGTTCCGAACTTCCGCCGCAGGCGCTCGCGGAAGGCGGCCTGGACGCGCGCGTCGGCGGTGCCGGAGGGATGGCTCTCGTTGTCGAGCTGGTAGCCGATGACGGCCGGGTGGTCGCGGAACTCGGCCAGGAGCCTGCGAATGATCCGCTCGGCGTACTTCCGGTAGACCGGGTGGGTCATGTCCGTCATCTGGCGGAGCCCGTAGGTGTAGCGCGGCTGGTTCACCTGCTTGACCTGGATCTCGGGATGCTCGCGGTAGAGCCAGGCCGGGATGGAGTACGTCGGCGTACCCAGAACGACCTTGATGCCGGCCCGGTCGACGCGGTCGAGGACGCGCCGCAGCCAGCCGAAGTCGAAGACACCGTCGGCCGGCTCGAGGACACCCCAGCTCGACTCCCCGACCCTCAGGAAGTTGATCCCGGCCTCCTCCATGAGCGTCACGTCCTTCTCGAGCCGCTCATACGGCATGTATTCCCAATAGTAGGAAGCCCCGTAGAGGATGGTGTTGAACTTCGGCCTCTCCCCCGCCGCCGGCGCCGCGGCCGGAACGAGGGCCGGGGCGAGCGCCAGCAGGGCGGCTGCGATGAGGGAACTCTTCATGGCTAGGCTCCGTTCACGGTCAGAGGGGTTTGCCGCGGCCGGCGAAGCCGAGGACCGCGTCGTACAGCTCCTCGGCCGTCGTCCGGGCGCCTACGGTCAGCCGGAGGACCGGGACCTCGCGGTTGTCGTAGTACTCGATGAGCGGCAGGGTCCGCATCCGGAAGATGACAAGCTTGCGGCGGAGGGCGTGGACGTCGTCGTCCACGCGTCCCGCCCGGTCCCCGCCCGTGTCGAGGGCGATCCTCTCGCGCAGGACCTCGGCCGTGGCCTCGAGGCTGACGACCGTCTCGGCCCGCACGACGTCCTCCATCATCCGCGCCTGGCCGACGTGGCGGGGCAGGCCGTTGAGGACGAGCCGGTCGCCCTCGGAGAGGCCGGTCCGCCGGACGAAGGCGCGCAGGACCTCGAGGGCGATCGGGAACTCGCTGTCCTCGAGCAGGGCGCCGGTCGCGAGAGAACGCCGGACGACCTCGACTTCGTCCGCGGAGAGGCCCGCTCCGCACCCGGCCGCGCCGACCGCCCTGAGCTCCGCCCCGAAGTCGAAATGGACGCAGCGCCGGCCGGCCAGGCCCTTCTCGGCCATCAGCCGTCCGAGCGGCGTCTTGCCGGCGCCGATCGGCCCGACCAGGAGCCACGACGGCTGGAGCCGGAAGTCCATCCTCAGCCCCCCCGCTTCCCCTCCCCCGCCCCGCCCTCCGTCCCGCCCGACTTCAGGTACTGGAAGGCCCGGTCCATGTCCCTGTGGCTGGCGACGAGGACGAGCGTGTCCCCCGCCTCCACCGGGAACTCCGCGCCCGGGCTCGAGAACGACTCGTCGCCGCGCACGACGGCGATGACCGTGGCCCCGGTCCGGTTCCTGAGGTCGACCTCGCCCAGCGTCTGGCCGGCCGGCCAGCCGTCCCTGCCGACATAGTACGATTCCGCCGTCCCGGCGGCCAGGATGTCGGAGATCCTCTCCATGGACGGCCGGATGGCCTCGCAGGTGCCGCGGAGGACGCCGTAGCATTCGCCGCGGATGACCTTGACCTGGGCGTCAATGATGTTCCGGGGGATGTGGAAGCGCTCGAGGACGCGGGTGAAGATCTCGACCGAGGTTTCGAACTCCTCCGGGATGACGTCGTCGGCGCCGAGGGCGTAGAGCTCGTCGATCTCGGACGCGTAGCGGGTCCGGACGATGATGAAGACCCCGGCTGCCATCTCCCGGGCCGCGCGCACGCCGCGCCGGGTCGTGGCCGGGTCGCTGATGGCGAAGACGACGGCCCGGGCCCGCTCGACGCCGGCCTCGCGCAGGATCGTCCGGCTCGAGACGTCGCCGAAGACAAGGGGGTCGCCGCGCTCGGCCGCGACCTTGAAGGTCTCCGGGTTGAGGTCGACGACGACGTAGCCGACCCCCGCCTCGGCCAGGACGTGCGCCAGGTTGCGGCCGTTCAGGCCGTAGCCGGCGATGATGACGTGGTCCTCGGCCCTCCGCCCGGACGCCTCGCCCGCGCCCGGCGCCCGGCCTATCCAGCGCAAGGGTCCCGGCGCGTTCGAAGCCAGGGCCGGCGAGACCCGGATGAGGAACGGTGTCGCCATGATGGTCAGGATGGACGAGGCGAGGAAGACCTGGAAGACTTCGTTCGGCAGGAGCCCGTTGGCCCGCCCGACGCCGGCCAGGACGAACGAGAACTCCCCCACCTGGGCCAGGGCCAGCCCGGTCAACCAAGCGATCCGCGAGCCGAAGCCGAGGATGCGGACGGTCAGGGCGACGATGAGCGCCTTGAGGACGATGATGGAAAGGACGAGGCCGGCCACCACGGCCCGCGACCGCCAGGCGTCCCCGACGTTAAGGAGCATGCCGACCGAGATGAAGAAGATGCTGTTGAAGACATCGCGGAAGGGCAGGATGTCGGAGACGACCTGGTGGCTGTAGGCCGATTCGGAGATGACGACCCCGGCCAGGAAGGCGCCCAGGGCGAGCGACAGCCCCAGGGACGAGGTCAGCAGGGCCATGCCGAGGCAGATGAAGAGCGAGGCGATGAGGAAGACCTCGCGGACCCGCGTCCGGACGACGAGGTGCAGGACGCGGGGCATGAGGAAGCGGGCGGCGACGAAGGCGGCCCCGATGGCCGCCCCGGCCAGGAGGAAGCGGGCCAGGATGGCGCCGGGCGAGACGGCGCGGACATTCGCCAGCACGGGCACGAGAGCGACCATCGGCACCACGGCCAGGTCCTGGAAAATGAGGATGCCCAGGGCGATCCGGCCCTGGGGCGAGTCGGTCTCGCCGCGGTCCGAGAGGATCTTGAGGACGACGGCCGTGCTGCTGAGCGAGACGAGAAAGCCGTAGAAGACCGCCTCCCCGATGGGGACGCGGAGGAGAGTGAGGACGAGGACGGAAGCGGCCGTGGTCAAGACGACCTGGAGCCCGCCGCCGAGCCAGAAGTTCCGCTGGATCCGCTTCAGACGGTCCGGGGTGAACTCGAGCCCGACGAGGAAGAGGAGCATGACGACGCCGACCTCGGCCAGGACGTCGACCGTGCGCAGGTCCCGGACGAGCGAGAAGCCGCCCGGGCCAATGAGGATGCCGGTGAGCAGGAAGCCTACGACGGACGGCAGCTTGAGCTTGTGGGAGACGAGGATGACGAGGACCGAGGCGGCCAGGATGACGACCAGCTCGCCCAGTATGGAAAGGCCCATGACCCTCTCCACGCTTATAGCACATCGAAAAAGGGCCGGTCAACACGCCGGCCAGGCCGTGCCCGTCCCCGGCGGCGCCGCCCGCGGGCTCACCGCTCTCCGTCATCGCCCGGGGTGAGGAAACGGGACGGATTTCCACCCCTTGAAATCACCCGGGCGGACGATTGCGTCAGGCTCGAGGCGGCTTAAACTGTGACCGGACGGAAGGAGTGACTTCGTTCCAATCAATATCAAGGAGGCTCTATTGAAAAAGCTATTCATCGCTTCCCTCGCCGTTCTGTTCGTGGCGGCGCTCCTCGCCCGGCCCGCCGCCGCGGGCGTCGGCGTCAAGGGCGGCCTGGCCATGCCGACGCTCGGCTTCTCGGCCCTGGCCGAGGCGCCCCCGCTGAAGACCCTCAGGACGCCCATGGGCGGGGTCTACTTCGGGCTCGGCCTCGGGCTCTTCTCAATCCAGCCCGAGATCCTCTACGTCCGCATGGGCGCCAGGATGGAAGAGACTCCCGACTGGATGGAATACCGTCTGGACTACATCCAGGTGCCGCTCCTCCTCAAGGTCAACGTCCTGCCGGGCCCCATCAGCCCGATGATCTACGGCGGGCCCTACGGCGCCTACCTCCTAAAGGCAACGGGCGTCTCCTACATCAGCGGCGTCTCCGAGTCCGCGGACATCAAGGACCAGATCAAGTCGACGGACTACGGCGTCACCTTCGGCGGCGGCATCGACTTCAAGCTGCCGGGGATCAAGCTGTCGGCGGAAGTCCGCTACAACATCGGCCTGGCCAACATCGCCAAGGACGCCGAGGCCGGATACTGGGTCAAGAACCGCTGCCTGATGGTCCTCGCCGGCATCGGCTTCTGAAAAGCGGCCCAAGAAGAACGCGAAGGGCCGGCTGTCCGGCCCCATGGATGAGCCGGGGCGCCCCGCTCCCCGAGGGGCGGAGCGCCCCTTTCTTGTCCCCCCCATCGTCCTGACGTTCGGCGCGACTCCGCTTTGACGCGCGACGACCGAATCGGGTAAGCTTGTCGCATGGCCAAGCGGTCCGACGTCGCCGTCGTGGGCGGCGGGGCGGCCGGCCTCGTCGCCGCCGTCAGCGCCGCCCGCCGGGGCGCCTCAGTCGTCATCTGCGACCGCATGCCCCGCCTTGGGAAGAAGATCCTGGCCACCGGCGGCGGCCGCTGCAACCTTTCGAACGAGGGCCTCTCCCCCGCCGCCTTCACCACGACCAGCCGGAACCTGGTCGCCTCTGTCCTCGACCGCTTCGGGCGGGACGACATCCAGGCCTTTTTCAGGGGCCTCGGCCTCGAAACCTATGAGGAAGAGGGCCGGGTTTTCCCCGTCACGAACCAGGCCGGCTCAGTCCTCGGGCTGCTCGAGCGGGAGGTCCGCCGGTTGGGTGTCTCGACGGAGCTCGGCTTCGAGGCGGTCGAGGTCCGCAAGGCGGGATCGTCCTTCTCGGTCGCCTCGGGCGACGGCCGGGGCGTCGAGTCCGGCGCGGTCGTCCTGGCCGGGGGGGGCAAGTCCTATCCCGCCCTCGGCTCGAACGGCAGCGCCTACCGACTCGCCCAGACCTTCGGCCATCACCTCGTCACGCCCGTACCGAGCGCCGTGCCCGTCCTGGTCAAGGACCGGTGGTGCCATCTCCTCCAGGGCGTCAGGACGCGGGCCAAGGCCACGGCCCTGGTCGAGGGGAAGCCAGCCGGCACGGCCGAGGGTGAGGTCCTGTTCACCCAGTACGGACTGTCCGGCACGGCCGTCCTCGACGTGAGCGAGGGCCTGTCGGTCGCCCTCAACCGGGACGGCCTGACGAGCGCCGGGCTCGCCCTCGACCTCGTCCCGTTCCTGGCGCGCAACGCCCTCACGTCGCGCCTCCTCAAGCGGCTCCGGGACGGCTGGCCGGCCGCGGACCTCGCCGCGGGCATCCTCCCCGACCGCTTCGCCTCCGTTATCGCGGCCCTTCTCCCGGCCTCCGTCCGCGACCCGGCCGAGGCGGCGGCGGCGCTCGCCGCGGCCCTCAAGGAGAAGCGCTTCACGGTCTACGGCACGCGCGGCTGGAACGAGGCCGAGTTCACCTCGGGCGGCGTCGACGCCCGCGAGGTCGAGCCGCGGACACTCGGCTCGAAACTCAGCAAGGGGCTCTATTTTGCCGGCGAGATCCTCGATGTCCAGGGGCCGCGGGGCGGCTACAACCTGGCCTGGGCCTGGGCATCCGGTTTCGTCGCCGGCTTGACCGAATGAAACCCAATTCCAGGAGGGAGTCATGAAGAAGTTCAAGGTCGGCGTCATCGGCACGGGCTACATCGGCACGGTCCACATCGAGGTCCTCCGCCGGGTCTTCGGGGCCGAGGTCGTGGCCCTGGCCGACTCGAACGAGAAGCTGAGCCGGGCGACCGCGGAGCGTCTCGGCGTCCCCAAGGTCTACACGAGCGGCGAGGCGCTCATCGACGACCGCGACATCGAAGTCGTCCACAACTGCGCCCCGAACAAGGCCCATTTCGCCCTCAACAAGCGGGCCGTCGAGGCGGGCAAGGACGTCTTGTCCGAGAAGCCGCTCTCGCTCACGTCGGCCGAGTCGGCCGAGCTCGTCCGCCTCGCCGAGAAGCACAACACGCTGACAGGCATCAATTTCTGCTACCGCTACTACCCCGTCGTCCAGGAGGCCGCGGCCCGCGTCCGGCGGGGCGACCTCGGCGAGATCCGGGCCTTCATGGGCCATTTCCTCCAGGACTGGCTCTTCTACGACACGGACTATTCCTGGCGCCTCGACCCCTCGATCGCCGGCGCCGCGAACGTCCTGGGCGACCTCGGCAGCCACTTCACGGACCTCGTCCAGTTCGTCTCCGGCCGGAAGATCACGGACGTCATGGCCGATTTCCACACCTGCATCCCGAAGCGCAAGAAGCCCAAGGCCGACGTCCTTGCATTCAGCACCCAGGTCGGCGGCGAGACCGAGGTCGTGGACATCGGCGTCGAAGACTACGCCTCGCTCTTCCTCCGGCTCGACAACGGGGCCAGCGGCAGCTTCGTCACGTGCCAGGTCGCGGCCGGCCACAAGGTCGACCTCGAGCTCAGGCTTTTCGGCTCGAAAGAATCCTACGCCTGGAGCCACGTCCACCCGAACGACCTCTGGATCGGCCACCGCGAAAAAGGGAACGAGACTTTCTACGAGTCGTCACAGCTCCAGGTCGCGGGCACGGGAAAGTACGACACCCTGCCGACCGGCCACCCCATGGGGTACCACGACGCGGTGACGAATCTTTTCCGGGATTACTACGAGGCGCTGGAGGCCCGGCGCGCCGGCCGTCCGTTCGAGGTTCGCTTCCCCGATTTCCGGACCGGCCACGAAGCCATGTGCGCCCTGGCCGCGGGCATCGAGTCGCACAAGACGGGGCGCTGGGTCAAGGTCGCGAGATAATCACCAGCTCGTCAATAGAGCATCGGCCCGTCGGAGTCGATGGCCTTGCGGGTGGCCGGGTTGCGGACGGCCTTCCAGGGCTTCTCGGCGCTCTTGCCGGCGCCCTGGACGACCATCGTCCCGACCATGGTGTCCCTCACCGCTCGGGCCCTGAAGATGACGTGGCTCTTCTTGCCGTTCTCGGCCCGGTCGATCGAGAAGCTGACCTGGCCGCCGGAAACGGTCAGGTCCAAGAGCGCCAGGTCCGTGCCGGCGACGTCGAGGCGTCCCGTGGCCCGCTGGAAATGCTGGTCGAAGTCGAACCGGCAGGGGTCGAGCCGCCCTCCCTCGGGCCAGGTCCAGCCCCAGGAGCCGGAGATATTGGCCGGGATGACCCAGAAATAGACGTCGTGGCTCATGTTCCCGGTGTCGACGACCGTCGAATCGTCGGGCTTCCAGGTATCCATGGAGAAATCGTGCGACACGACCCGGGTGCCCGGCCGCAGCTGTTCGAAGAGGATCGGCCTCAGCCTCAGGTTGACGGAGCTCAGGAGGTAGAGCGTGACCACCGTGGCGTCCCGGAAGTCCGTCTGGAAGAGGTCCTGCTGAAGGAACCTGACGAGCGGCGTCACCCCTTCCCGTTCCGCGTTCTCCCGGCTCTCCTTGATCCTCTCGGGGTTGATGTCGATGCCGGTGCCGTGCGTGCCGTAGAGCTTGGCGGCGGTGACGACGATCCTGCCGTCGCCGCAGCCGAGGTCGTAGAGGACATCGTCCTTCCCGACATGGGCCATCTGGAGCATCTTGGCCACGACCTCGGGCCGGGTCGGGACGTACGGGACGTCGAGATGCAACTCCTGGGCGAAGGCAAGCGGCGGGGCGGCCAGGGCGGCCGCGACGACCAGGACCTTCAGGCCTCTTCTCATGGCATCCCCTCCTATCGGGTTTCGGCGAAGACCGACCTCAGGTAGCCGGCGTCGTGCCGGACGCTCCTCTCGACCCCCAGGGGCATCTCCGTGCCCTCGATGACCAGCCACCCGTGGAAGCCGGTCTCCGCCATGGCCCCGCGGACCGAGACGAAATCCATGGACCCTTGTCCGTAGAGGCCCTTGGTGTCCTTGGCGTGGATTTCCACGATCCGGTCTCCGAGCCGGCGGATCTCCTCGGCGACGGGATGGCCGACGGACTGGGAATTGCCGACGTCGTAATAGATCCTGACCGCGGCGGAGCCCACCTTCCCAAGGATGGCGAGGTTCTCCGCGGCGCTCAGGTAGCTCTCGAGGGCCAGCACGACTCCGGCTTTCTCCGCCGCGGGCGCGAGCCGCCTGAGCGCCGCCACTACGGCGTCCTGCCCCGGCGCGTCGTGCCTGAGCTCGCCCTTGCCAAAGAACGGGACGAGAACGACCCCGACGTTCATGGCCCGCGCGACTTCGATGGCCTTCGCCAGCCAGCGCTCGGCCCGAGGGTCGCTCTTGAGCGGGACATTGTTGAGCTCGCCCAGGGCGAACGAGGCGATGGCGACACCCGACCTCTCGGCCGCTCGGAGATAGGCCCGCTCAAGCTCCGGCTCGGCCAAGGCCAGCGAATCGCCCTTCGGGACGAGGCTGACCTGGACGCCGTCGAGGCCGAGTCTGGCAGCGAGGTCGAGGGCGGCGGGGTCGCCGGTCTTCTCGATCGTCCAATCGCAGACGCCGAGACGGACCGCGGCCCGGCCCGAGGCGGCGTCCCTCGGATCGATCAAACCGGCCGCGGCCGTCAGTGCGGCCAGGGCGCACAGGAAGAGCCTCACGGCCATCGCTCATCCCCTTTCTTTTCTTCACCCTCTAATCTCTGAGCCCTTTGAGGTCGGGGGCCAGCCTTTCTTCGTCCCGGACGAGCTCGTCCCAGCTCACGATGCGGTTCTCATAGGCCGCCTTCCGGCCGAGAATGGCGACCAGGTTGCTCTGAACGCTCGGGGCAGCCGTCCCGTTGCCGAGCCGGCCCCCGACGATCGAGTCGTGGAAGGCGGCGATATTGGCCACGGCGCCGGACTCGTAGATCTCCGGTGTCCGGCCGCCGTTGAAATAGGCGTCGCCCCGAATGAGGACCCCCCCGCCATATTCGGTCTCGAGCACCCCCCTGGAGCCGAACATCCGGTTCTTGATGCCCTCGGACGTGCCGTATCCTTTGAACTGGCGGCCGCTGAAGACGACGGCGACCTTGTTCGGGTATTGGTAGTGGACAACGAAGTGGTCCCAGCAGGTCCCGACCTTCGGCCGGGCCGAGAGCCCGCCGCTGCCGATGGCGTAGAGCGGCGGCGCCTGCATGAGCCAGCTCATGACGTCGATCGCGTGGATGTCCTGTTCGGTGATCATGTCGCCCGACAGGGCCCTGTCCAGGCCCCAGCCGCGGAGCCTCGTCTCCGGGTTCGCCGGGTCGCTCCGCAGGGGGTCGTACCATTGCTCGAAGGGACAGTCCGCGTGATAGGCGGCCTCGCCGAAGACGATCTTGCCCAGGGCGCCGTCATGGACCCGCCGGACGGCCTCGATGAAGGCCGGATGGGCCCGGGTCTGGAAATCCACCAGGAAGACGCGCTTCCGGGCGGCGGCCGTCTCGGCGCTGGCGGCGATCGAACGGCATCCGGGGACATCGACAGCCACGGGCTTGGCGAGATAGACATGGGCCCCGGCCTCGACCGCCGCCGCGGCCTGCCCGGGGTGGAAATAAGGCGGCGACTCGATGGCGACCGCGTCGACGCCCTTCTCCAGGAGACGCTTGTAGCCGGAGAGGCCGGTGAACCGCAAAGCCTCGGGAACGCCCAGGGCCTGGCCCACTGCGTCGGCCCGGTCCTTGAAATAGTCGGCCGCGGCGACGACCTCGTAGCCGCCGTGCTTCTGGAAGAGACCGGCGATCCAGCCGCCGCGGCCGCCGCAGCCGACGAGACCGAGTCGGACCTTGGCGTTGGCCGCGCTTCCCCGGACAAGCCCCGGCTTGAGAATGGTCATAGAAACGGCCGCGGCCCCGGCCTGGGCCATGAATTGACGCCGGTTGACGGTCATCGGCGCCCTCTCAGATCCGGAAGCCGAGGCACAGGGACGCCCGCGCCCCGCCGAGTTTGATCTTGACGTCGCCGACCGCGTCGGAGGCGGTGATGTAGCCGAGGTTCACGCCGGCGAAGAGGACCTTGGCCGTGACGAGAAAGCCCATCCCGGCCTCGAAGCCGACCTTCGAGCCGGAGACCGATGTTTCCATGGCCTCTTCCTTGTATCTTAAGTCGGCCGCCCCCGCCTCGAGCTTGATCTTCAGCCTTCCCGAGACCGTGGCGATGTATGCCAGCCCGCCCGTGATGAATCTCTGGGTGGACTTGGCCGGCAGGTGGAGGTCCGGCGTCTCGCCGTTCTTGGTGAACGTGCCGAACCCGGCGACGAGGTAGAGGCCCCGATAAAGCCTCGCCCCCGCCTGGAATTCGGGATAGAAGACCTGGCTGCCATAGACATCCTTGTAGCCCGAATCGGCGGGCTGGAGATAGCCCATCCCCGCCGAAACGAAGGCGTGGTCGGCGGCCGGGAGCGACCCCGCCGCGAGGAACAGGAGCCCGATGAGGACCGTCAGTCGTTTCATGTTCGCGGCCATGGCGTCACCTCTTCTCTATCCGCGTCTCGCGCCTCGCGGGCGCCGGGGGGGGCGGGGAGGCCGCGCCCTCGGCCGAGGTCGCCAGGACGGCGCCGGAGCAGTTCAACGCTTCGACCTTGTACGTGTAGCTCGTCCCCGTAACGAGGAACATGTCGATATAGGTCACCGTGCCGGACGGGAGGTTGGCCTCGGCGAAATCCTTGATCGCCTGGTAGGCGCCCGTTCCCGTCCGCCGCGAGAGCCGGTAGGTCGTCACGTTGAAGGGCGCGGACTTGGTCACGGTGATGGTGACGCGGCCGTATTCCCGGCGGATGATCCAGGCCCTCTCGACCTGGCGCTGGACCTGGAGCGAGAGCGTGATCTTCGGCACGAAGCCGGAGCCCGAGGCATTGAAGGCAACGGCCGGGTTCGCCGCGTCGTTCGAATGGACCGTGAAGACGGCCGCCTCGGCCCCGGTCGCGAGCGGCGAGAACCTGACCGTGACCGCCTGGGAGCTCAGGGCCGGGATGCTGAACGGAGTCGCCGGGGCCCTGCACGTGAAGTCCGCCGAGCCCGAGGTCCAGGCGACCGAGGTCACCGTGAGCGGCGCGCCGCCGTCGTTATGGAGGGTCGTGGTCAGGTCGAGCAGGGCGCACTCATTGACCGCGCCGAAGGAGGTATCTGCGAGAGGCAGGCGCAAGAGCGGCTGGTTGGCCGGGGTCGTGACCGCGGCCTCGTTCGAATAGCCGGAGGCGCCGGCGCCGTTACTGGCGCGGACGCGGTAATAATAGAGCGTGCTCTCCGAGAGGCCGTTGTCGGTGAACGCAGTGGCGTCGGCCGCGGCCGCGCCGACCTGGGCCCAGACGCCGGCGGCGCCCGTCTTGCGCTCGACGAGGAAGTCGTCTTCATTGTAGGAGTTGTCGGCCCAGGTCAGCCGGGCGCTCGTCGCCGAGAGGGCCGACGCCTGGAGGTTCGACGGCGCCGCGGGGATGGTCAGGGCCGGCGTCGTCACCGTGGCCGTGTTCGAGGGCGCGGAATCGCCGCCCGAGTTGAAGGCAAAGACCCGGTAGGAATAAGCCGTGGACTCGATGACGGTCGTGTCGGCGAATGTCGTGACGTTGGCGGACACGGTCCCGACGGCCCCCCAGGGGTTGCTCGCGCCGACGCGGCGCTCGACCCGGAAGCCGGTCTCCGACGCCGAGTTGTCCGTCCAGGAGAGGTTGACGCGACGCTCGTTGGCAGCCGTCGCCGTGAGGTTCGACGGCGCCAGCGGCCGGGTCAGGACGGAAAGCTCGTTCGAAGAACCCGAGTCGCCGATCGAGTTATAGGCCCGGACCCTGTAAACGTAGGTCGTCCCCTCGTTCAGGCCGGTATCCGGAAAATCGGTGACGTTCGCCCCGACCGTGCCGATCTCGGCCCACGTCCCTGATGCGCCCGTCTTGCGCTCGACCTTGAAGCCGGTCTCGTCCGTCGAGCGGTCGGTCCAGGCCAGGTCGACCTCGGACGAGGTCACCGTCGTCGCGTGGAGGCTCGACGGGGCGAGCGGCGGCAGGGACTCGCTGAGGCGCGCGATGAAGGCGTCGGCGGAGCCGCCGGCGGGCCCGCCGCCGGGGGTCAGGAGGGGCCCGACGGCGACCGGGAAGTTCGCGGACAGGGTGGTCCCAGCGACATAGATGTTCCCCGCCCCGTCGGCGGCAATGCCCGCCCCTTCCTCGTCGAGCGAGCCGCCGAGGAAGCCGCTGTAGAGCAGGCGGTCGCCCGTCGCGCTGACCGTGGCGATGAAAGCGTCCTTCGCCCCTGCCTCGACCAGATACGGGCCTCCGGAGACCGGGAAATCGGACGCGGAATCCGTGGAGCCGGTGATGTAGGCGATGCCCGCGCCGTCCACGGCGATTGCGTTCCCCAGGTCCGCCCCCGAGCCGCCGATGAAGCCGCAATAGACGAGGGCTGTCCCCGCCGCGTTCACCTCGGCCACGAAGGCGTCCGTCCCGTCGCGGTGGACGAGGCCTGGCCCGACCGTGACCGGGAACTGGAAGTGCGAATCCGTCGAGCCGACGACGTAGGCCTCGCCGGACGGGTCGACGGCGATCCCGTTCCCGACGTCCGCGTCCGTGCCGCCGATATAGCCGCAATAGACGAGGGCCGTGCCGGCGGCGTTGACCTTCGCCACGAACGCGTCCCGGGCGCCGCCGTAGGTTAGGGAGGGGCCGACCGTGACCGGGAAATGCTCCGTCGGAAAGGAGTCCGTGTATCCCGTGACGTAGGCGTTCCCCGAGCCGTCGACCGCGATGGCCGTTGCGGCGTCCTCGGCCTGGCCGCCGACGTAGCCGCAATAGACGAGCGCCGTGCCGGCGGCGTTGACCTTGGCCACGAACGCGTCCCGGTTCCCGTTGTAGGAAAGGTCGGGGCCGCCCGCGACGGCCAAGTCGGCGGATTCTGTCCAGCCGGCGATATAGGCGTTCCCCGAGGCGTCCACGGCGATGCCGTTGGCGCGGTCGGCGGCCGTTCCGCCGATGAATCCGCAGTACGCGAGCGACGTCCCGTCGGCGCTGACCTTGGCCACGAAGGCGTCGCTGTACTGGCCGATGTTGCCGTGGGTGGCGAGGCCCGGGCCGACGACGGCCGGGAAATCCTGCGAGGTCGTCCACCCGGCGACATAGGCGTTGCCGGACGCGTCGACGGCGATGCCGGTCCCGGCGTCGCTGGCGCTGCCGCCGATGAAGCCGCAGTAGGCGAAGCCCGTGCCGGCGGCGTTGACCTTGGCCACGAAAGCGTTCGTGCCGCCGGCCGTGCTGTTGAAGCTGAGGTCGGGCCCGACAGTCACGGGGAAGTCGTAATACCCCGCGGAGCCGGTGATGTAGGCGTTGCCGGAGGCGTCGACGGCGACGGCCGCGCCGCGGTCGTCGGCGGAGCTTCCGATGTAGCCGCAGTAGACGACGGTCGCCGGGTCAAGGACGAGCGGCAGGGAGCGGTCGTAGTCGCCGACCTCGAATCCGTAGCCGAAGGAGCGCGCCTCGGGGTCCGATAGGGCGGCGGTTCGGGCGCCCCCACGTCCGCCGTCTTCGAGCCGGAAGGCAGCGGGCACGGCGACCCGTTCGCCGCCGCGGACCTGGTAGGCGACCGGCTGCTCGTCATGGAAGCCGCCGGCCGGCGTCGCGACCCGGAGCCGTCCGTCCGCGTCGACCGAGACATCGGAGGCTCCCCGGTAGGCCAGCCGGATGCTGGACGGGTCGGCGCCCGGGCGGACGATGAGGTCGTACTTGAGCCGGTCGGCCGTTCCGGAATAGACCAGGTCGACGCCCGGCCAGAGGTCCCGGTAGATGAGGCGGCCGTAGGAAGGCACCCCCGTCCGCCAGTCTTCCGGCCGGCCGCGGAAGAAGGAAAAGACGGTCTCGGCTTCTTCCTCACCCTCGGGACGGACGCCCGCGTTCGCCCCGACGAAATCGAGCCTCAGGTCCCAGTGACGGAGGGCGATGGCGACGCCGCCGGCGGTGAAGAAAAGGGCCTCGTCCCTGCCGGCGACGTAGTAGTCGACTCGGGCGTCGGCCTGACCCCGGTTCGCGATGAACGTCAGGGGCATCCGGCCCGGGTCGGCGGAGAGCCGGAGGGCCGGGCGGGCGATGGCGGCCGGCGTTGCCGCCGGCGTCCGCGGCGCGGCCGCTACGGCCAGGACGAGAAGGCCCAGGATCGATCTTGCAAACGTTCTCATGGCCGGCTCCCCTTTTGTCGCGCGAGACATCTTCAGTCTCCAGGACTCGAGAAGATGCGACAAGGATAGCACCGACCTTCTCAGGGAGTCAATCGGCCGGGGGACTGTCGATGCAACGCGAATATGCCCTGTTTTTCCGAGAATGATCATGCCCTATTTTCGTAGGAACCCAGAGCAATGGAACGGCGTTCCGAGGGGTGAGCGAAGTTGGAGGTTCGGAGGACTCAGGTCGTGCCCGCCGAGATCGACACGGGGCTGCTGCTGGTCGTGTTCGTGCCGTTGCCGAGCTGGCCGTAGGTGTTCCGTCCCCAAGTCCAGAGGGTGTCGTCGGTCTTGAGGCCGGCCACGTGCGATTCGCCGGCCGCCGCCATCGCCCAGGTCGTGTCCGTCCCGATCTGGATCGGCGTCTCGCTGTTCGTGGCCGTCCCGTTTCCGAGCTGGCCGTAGGCGTTGTAGCCCCACGCGTAGAGGGCGCCGACGGCCTTGATGGCGACCGAGTGGTCGCGGCCCGCGGCGACCGAGGCCCAGGTCGTGTCCGAGCCGATCTGAACGGGGGCGGGGACATCGGTCGTCGTGCCGTTCCCGACCTGGCCGTAATTGTTCACTCCCCAGGCCCAGAGCGTGCCGCCGGTCTTGATGGCGACGACGTGGCCGAGCCCGACGGCGACCGCCTTCCAGTCCGTATCCGTGCCGACCGGGATCGGGGCGTTGCTGTTCGCGGTCGTGCCGTCGGCGAGCTGGCCATGGGCGTTCGACCCCCACATCCAGAGCGTGCCGCCCGTCTTGATGGCCGCGGCGTTGCCGTACTTCGCGGAGACGGACTGCCAGTCGGCGTCCGTCCCCACCCGGACGGGAGCGTTGCGGTTCACGTTCGTGCCATCGCCGAGCTGGCCATAGGAATTCAGGCCCCAGGCCCAGAGCGTGCCGTCGGTCTTGATGGCGACCGTAAAAGAGTCGCCCGCCGCGACCGACTGCCAATCGGTGTCCGAGCCGACCTGGACGGGGACGTAGCTGTTGGCGTTCGTGCCGTTGCCGAGCTCGCCGGCGAAGTTGTCGCCCCAGGTCCAAAGCGTGCCGGTCGTCTTGATGCCTGCCGAGTGAAAGGCGCCCGCGGCGACGGCCTTCCAATCCGTGTCGGCGCCGACCTTGATCGGGCCCTTGGTGTCGACGTTCGACCCGTCGCCGAGCTGGCCGTAGGCGTTCCAGCCCCAGGCCCAGAGCGTGCCGTCGCTCTTGACGGCCAGGGTGTGAAATGTCCCGGCCGAAGCGGCCTTCCAGGTCAGGGCCGTTCCCGTGGTCTTCTTGCCGCAGGCGGCGAACATCAGGACGAAGGCCAGGGAGACGACCGCTGTGAACGCGAGCTTGGGGGTTCTTTCGTGGCTCATGCTGAGCGCAGTATAGTGACGCCCCGGAGAGAAGTCAAGGAAGGCGCGGGACAGGCGCGCGGCGCCAGAGCGGTCCGCCTAGCCGCGGGCGCTCTTGAGCGATCCGATGCGCTTCAGGTCTAGCTCACCCTTGGCGCCCCAGCCGCGCACGCCGGCGGGAATCTCGGGCCGGAACCGCTCGTAGAGCGAAAAGGCGGCCGCGGCGAGCCCGGCGGGCTCGAACGAGGCCGCCAGGGCCTTCATGGCCTTTTCCACGGCCGGAAGCTCGGGGCCGAACTTCTCCTCGAGGTAGCGTTCGACGCCCTCGGCCCCAACGGGCCGGCCCTTGACCACGGCCCGGACGCCGTCGGCCGTCGTTTTGGCGGGCACGGCGCGGCCGAGAAGCTCGACCCGGAACTCCTCTCCGGGCTTGACCTTCTCGCGCGGCACGCCTTCGGGATGCTCGGCCGGCTTGAAGATGCCCAAGCTCCGGCCCTTGGACTGGGCATTGAGCCCGGCCACGGCCTTGCCCAAGGAGAGTGCGGCCCGGCGGTCGAAGCCCAGGCGCTCGGCGACCACGGCGGCCCAGAGGGTCAGCACCGGCGCCCGGTTGACGAGGACGACTTCGCTGCTCAAGGGCCTTCCCTGCGCGGTCAGATCCCCATCTCGCTCAGCATGTTGATGACGCGGATCATCAGCGAGGCCAGCGCCGGATGCGAGACGGCGAAATGCGCCACGGACTTGTCGAGATTCGCTCGAAGGCTCTTGTGATGGCCCTCGGGAACCTCGCCGGGATTATCGAGGATCCGTTGGATATCCTGGCCGAGCTTATTGAGGAGCTCGGAGGATGCCTTGTCGACGTGCTTGACCTTCTTCAGCTCCGCGTGAAGATGGGAAAGCGAATCGTTGAGGTTCTTGTTGGTCATGGTCGAAACCCTCTCTCCCGCCCTCGAATCTCGCTCAAGGTATACAACGGCATACGGGTTTAGTCAAATGAGCGACCCCAAAGTCGCGAACCTGCACGGCTGCTGAATGTCCCGACAGGGGAGGTCCTCGGCGTTCTCGATTGCCTGCGAAGATAACCCAAACGGCAAATGGCTCACGGCGGCCACGGCGATTTTCTTTGGCAGGCCCTCCGGTGAGGTGTGGCCGGCCACGGTTCTGCCCTCCGCCCGACACTGCAAGATCGTGCAAAATGGCGGCAAGAGCGGTATAATAGACTTAAGATATCGACTAAGGGAGGGCAAACATGGCCAAAATCAAGGTTCTCAGAAAGGCTTATACCCGCGGGGACGGCACACATGTCAAGGCCACCAGCTACGAGACTCCTGACAAGGGCAAGCCTGGGAAGACGCCCGAGAGCGAAAAGTTCTTTCACCCCAAGACGGAAATGAATTGGCACAAGGAGCTTCCCGCGGATGTCAGAAGGTCGAATGCCCTGGGAGCACACGGGGGGGATGGATTGGCGACCGCCAGGGCTTTGCAGGAATTATCAAACGTGACGACGGACGCCGAAACCAAGAGGCTAAGCAAAGAAGACGCGGATTATTTCTTCTCCAAGCACAAATAAAAACCGCAACTTCGGCTACAAGCTATCTCGGAATTCGTCGTGTACGGGCCGGGATCGTCAGCGGCAGAAAAGCCGTCGCACGGATTGCAGCGTCCGACTCGGGACTCTGCTTTGCGTTACATCCGATAGCCCACGATGAAGAATAGGCTTCGGGTCCGCGCGGCCGCGCCGGTGCCAGGGAATCCCTTGACCATGTTCATCAAGCCGAGACGGTACTGAGCTTCGGCGAAAAATGTCTGCTTGAGGACGGCGATCTCGAATCCGACCCCAAGGACAGGCGCCAAATCGAACTTCCTCGTCGCCAGCCGCAGGTCCTCCCTGGCGATCTCACGATAGATGACGGCGGTCTCCGGCAAGACGAGGCTCGTGCGCGTGTGGTTGAGGATAAAGGCGAAGTCGATCCCTGCCAGAAGATAGGGGAACAAGCCGGGGTGCGGCTTGAGCGTGAATAGGACGGGAAGGCTCAAACCCTCCATATCGTAGGTCTCTTTCTGGACGGTGAAGATGGCCGTCGGCGCGGAAAACGAGCTGCCCGCTGTGAAATAGATTCCGCCGATTTCCATGCCCAGCCATGGGTTGAGCCGGAATTCGAGCTCGATTCCCTCCAGGCTCCCCGTCCGACCGTTCTTGAACGGATTCAGTCCGCCTGACCGGCCCATTGGGTTTGGGAAGATCTCGGACGGCCAGCGGCCGGTGTAGGCGGAAAACGTCGGACCGAAGAAGATCTTGAGCTGAGCGGCATGGACAGATGCAACCGTCGCCAGCAGCAAAAGAAGACCGAGCGCTCTTTTCATGACGCACCTCCGTTGCCGCACATCACTGCGATCGGCCCCAACCCCGCCGCTCGACCCAGCATCCTCTTCGTGAGAAGGCCTCGGCGCGGGAAGCCCGGGAGAAACCTCCACCCGGATGCCGAAGCGCTTTGTCCTTGGAATCATTCCCGCCTATCATTTATAAAAGAGTGCCGTGGGAGATTGCAAGGACAATTATGCCGGGCCGGCCGACCTTGTTCCCAGCTTCTTCTCAGGCGCAATCGTCTGCTCTCTTGTCGCGGATTGTAAATCTCACTTCAGTGGTTGTATCGTAAGAAGGGGGAGGTCACCAAACCTCGAATGGAGGAAAAGACCATCGTCGCGCACCGCGGCGCGTCCTTTGATTTGCCCGGCAACACCATGGAGGCTTATAGGAGGGCCATCGAGCTTGGCGCTGACATGATTGAATTGGACGTCAGGAGAACCAAAGACGGCCGCCTCATCGCAGTATTCAATAAAACTAACAACTGAGCTTAGCCCCCTGATCAGATTGACTCATGAAAACTGCCGTTCTATTATTAGAACGCTCTAATGGGGAAAAAACCACTGCTGGGGGGATTCGTGTTTGCTGGGCTTCTGGCAACAGGATTGATATATCTCTTTATAAAATTAACTATGCTAGCCGGCTATTCAGAAAAGCCGAACAGGGGCGAATATGATCTCGTTTTGCTGGTGGGCTGGATAATTATCCCCTTAAGCTTAACGGCAGGAAGTTTTTTGACCGGCTACCTAAGTCAGCCATATGTTCAAAAAAGAGCTTTCAATTATCTGCTTCTATCGCCGGGGCTTTATATATCAATTTGTCTCGTGAGCTTCATCATTTTGCTCACGGTATTCAGAGGACCTGTCGGTGACGCCGAGTATATCAGTTTGCTTATTCTAGTGCCCTGCCTTTTAGGGATTTTGTTTTCTATCTTCGGAATATATTTAGGGTTCAAAGTTCGGGCGAAGAAGCAATACAAACCTCCTTCGCTTGATTTAGGATCAAACACGACAAGAAGTTGACACCCCCC
>DATKJS010000023.1:0-14307 GCA_035543515.1 Terriglobales bacterium
AGATCAGCGGGCGATTCTCGCCAGCCAAGCGGCGATGGCCGTTGCGACGGCTGGATCGCTCTCGGTCTCCAGCCCGAAGGCGGCCATGGGATTGAGCCCGGGCGGTACGGCCTTATAGAAATGCTGCAGGCCCGGGAAGAACGCCTTCTCGGTCGGGGCCGGATTTCCCCGGCGCGCTTCAAGAAGCCTGTCGGCGTTATCGGGATAAACGGACGTATCCTCGCCGCCCTGGACGATGAGAACGGGGAGCGCGAGCGGCCCGATCAGCTTGAGGGGATCGGCCTCATCGTAGTCGCAGAGGTACCGCTTGGAGGTCTCGTCCATGGCATAGACGCCGAAAGGAGGAAGCTCCTTGAGCAGGTCCGGCGGAACCGGCCGACCTTTACGGACGCAGTCCATGGCTTCCTTATAGGCGGCGAAGGGGAACGTCATCGGGCCGAACGAGGCCGTTCCGTCTTTGACCGAGGCCGCCGTCTGCTGGAGCATGATGTCGAAGATGCGTCGCCCCGGGGCGGACAAACTGATGTAGGCATCGACCTTGACGTCCGGAGCCTCCGAAAGGAGGAGCAAGGACACCGTGCCGCCCTCGCTGTGGCCGGCGAGAGCGACCCGCTTGACGCCGGGCGCCGCCTGACGGACGACGCGGACGGCCTCGGCCACGACGGCCGTCCGGTCCGCGAAACGCCGGTGCGCCGCCGCAGCTTCCGTGTCGATAACGGTGGCGCCGGCCCGCGCGTGGCGGAAGGCGCCAACGCCGTTCCGGGCCAGTCCCTCGGCCAGGTCTTTGTACAGGTGGGGCTTGATGTTGAACGGATTGCCGGCCTCTGAGAGGTAGTTCCCGTCGAGGTCGTTAAAGAACGAGCCGGGCACAAAGACCACGACCCAATCGGCCTTCCCGGTCTCGGGCAGGCTCAGCATGGCCGGGATGCGGTCGCCGTTGGCCTCGAATGTGAACGGCCTTTCGATCGGTCTTTCGTTCATTTTGCCCTCCTCGACCCTTATACGCTATGACGTGACGTCAGAGTCAAGCGGGACCTATTTTCGCTCCTGCAGGAACACGTAAACGCCCTTCTTGTTCGAAGTGACGATATCGAGGAGACCGTCGCCGTTGAGGTCCACGATGGCGAAGTGGAGGCCGACGCCGCTCGCGAAGTCGATGTCGCGGCGGACCCAGGAGGGCTTCCCGGCCTCCCGCTTCATCTCGAACCAGCAGAGGACCGCCGGATCGTCGATCCCATCATCACCCTCCCGGTGGGCCCAAAAGCGCTTGCCGGTGACGAGGTCGGGCAGGCCGTCGCCGTTGATGTCGGCCAGGTGGAGCGCGTGGAGCTGGGAGATGCCGTGGTCGATCTCGTGGGGGATCCAACCGCCGTCGGCCGTCTGCTCGTACCACCACAGCCCGTAGCGATGAGCGCCGCTCGACACGACGTCGGCGCGGCCGTCGCCGTTGACGTCGAAGACGACCATCTGCGCCGGCGCTTCAAAGCCGAGCTTGGCCCGGTGGAACGTCCAAGGAATGCGCGACGGATCGGCGGGCCCTTCCCACCAGCCGTCGGGACAGATGATGTCATTGCGGCCGTCGCCGTTGATGTCGCCGACGCCCAGGCCGTGCCCCGGGCGCGGGTCGCCGGGGCCGGCGATGACGCGGATCGGCCAGGGCTTGGCCGGGTCGGCTCCGGGTCTGGCCAGGGCCATCCCTTGCTCCGAGAGGAAAACAAGCTCCTTGCGGCCGTCCTTAAAGACATCGACCCAAGCGGGGCTCTCGTTCCCTGTCTTCTCGACGGCCAGGAATTCCTTCCACGGCCCGCCCCGCCGGCCCGGATTCCGCAGCCAGCGGGTTTTGGCTCCAGGGAAGCCGACGACGATGAGGTCGAGCCAGCCGTCGCGATCGAGGTCCTCGGCGAAGCATAGGAATTCGTCGCTGTAGTTTTCGGGGGCGTATTCCTTGGCTGCGGCCAGCATCGGCTGCGGCTTCCAGTCCGGCCCCAGGTAAAGGATATTGCCCGTGGCGATATCAAGATGGCCGTCTTTGTTGAAATCGGCCACGGCCACGCCCTCGCTGCGGAAGGCGCCGTCCACCTTGACGCGGCGGAAAACGACTGGGGTCGGGGCGCCGGCGTTCGCGTCGATCTGCCGCAGCGCGGCGAGCGCCGCCTGCCGCTGGTCGGACTCGGGGACGGAAGCCAAGACGCTTTCGAGGGCCATCCGGGCATGTTCGCGACGCGTGGGCGCGAGGCCTGCGGCAATAGAAGTCACGGCCTGCGCGGCTTCGGCGCGGGTGGCCGGGTCGTCGAGCATCGATAGGGACAGGGTGAGGGCCTCAATGTCGGGCCATTTGGCGAGGCCGGCCAGCACGGCCCACTTTTCCTCGTTCCGGGCTATGGGCAGGATTTCCTCGAAGGCCTTGACTCTTTCAGCGACCGTGAGCTTGACGTTCTCCGTGTCCGATACCAGCCGGACATAGCCGCGGACGGCCGGGACGCGCTGGCCGGGTTCAGACGCCTGGCGGGCATAATTCAGGAGGTCCGGGAGAAGTCCGGGGTCCCGGGTCTCGTACAATGCCATGGACGCGGCCCGGCGCAGGCCGGGGTCCGGGTCGGCGAGAGCCCGGCGCAGCTCGGCCCTGAGTCGCTCGTCGAGGAGAACGCTTCCGGCCTGGAGCAGGGCGCCGCGGGCCTGCGGTCCGGCGCCGGCCAGCCCGTTCACGACGGCCGTCGCGGCAGCCGCGGCGCTCTCCCCGGACAGCCGGGCGCAGGCCGCCCCCAAGGCGTCTCGGGCCTCGTCACGGGAGGGGTCGTCCGTGGCCTCGACGACGAAGGCCACGAGAGCAGGGATGTCCCTCCCGTCCGCCAATTGTCCCAGGGACGAGAAGAGGGCCGCGCGGACAGGTCCGAGACTCCCGCGCGCGGCGGCGGCGAGGGCCGGCACAGCATCCTTGTCGCCGCGGCCGGCCAGGGCGTGGGCCGCCGCCACGCGCACCGGGGGTCGGCCCGTCGTCAGATTCCCGAGGAGAGCGTGCATGACGTCCCCACGCCTGAGCACGAGCAGTGCCTGTCGGCCCGCCCGCATCTCGGCTTCATCCGAGGAGGCCGCGGCCTCGAGAAGAACGTTGACCGCCGTCCCGTCACCGAGCTCGCCCAGCCCGGCGATCGCCGCCGGATGGACGGCGTTGTCGGGAGCTTTGACCAAAGCCGCGAGCGAGGGGGCGGCGGCCGGGTCGCCGCGCTGGCGGAGCGCCTCGATCAGCGCGACCTTCATCGGCGGCGCCGCGGCGCCCAGCGACCCGCAGAGCAGGCTCGTCAAGCCGGGGGCCTTTAGTTCCCGGGCCATGTCTAGGGCGGCCGTCTGCGCCGGCTTGTTGGCGCCCTGGATGGCGGTCTTGATAAGCCCGAGGGCGCGGTTCTCGTCCGCCGAAGCGATCAGGCCGCGGTAGGCCGCGGCCCGGATATGATCCGGGACCGACATCGGGACGACCTGGCCGAAGACGGCCGCCGCGCTGGCGCGCCGTCCCTCCTCGAGCTCCCTGTTGGCGGCCTGGAGCACGGCATCGAGAATGGCGTCGCGACGCACGGGGTCCTCGGCGCCGGGCAGGGCGCCAAGAAGCGAGCGGATGGCGACAGAGCCCCCGATCCTGCCCAACGCCAACGCCGCGGCGCTGGCCGTCCCTGGGTCAGGGTCATGAAGAAGGCGGTCGAGCGACGGCACCGCCATGGCCTCGCGGCGCAGGCCCAGAGAGTGGATGATCCCTGCTCTAACCATCCCGCTCGTCTTGTCCAGCGCCTGGACGAGCGCCGCCCCGGCTTCGGCATCCGGCATCGACTCGAGCGCGTAGCGGGCGGAGTGGGAAAGGTCCGGGTCGGCCAGGAAGCCGGCCAGGACGAGCACGGAACGGACAGTGCCGACTCGCTTGAGCTCGGCGCAGGCCGCGTCCTTTTCCTGGAGAGACGCGCCGGAGGCCAAGGCCTCGATCAGTTGCTGTTCGCTCCGGGATTGCGCCGCTCCGCACACCGGCACGAGGCCGACGGACATCAGCGCCACGAAGACCGCGGTCATGCCGAAAGCGGCCCACGCTCCCGCGGTCCACGTTCCGGCCGACCTTGGCCCGCCGTCCTTCCGTGCTTCCTGTTCCGTCCTCTTCCAGCCGCGGTCATCACCGATGGCCATCGTCGTCAATGTCCTTTCACGATCTCCCGTCCCCATCGTCTTTCCCCTCAAACGCCCCATGGCGGCCGCGCCGCGATCGACAGCATCCGGTTGGCCTCGTCGTCGCCGGGGAACTCTTCCTTCACCGGGTCCCACTTGAGAGGCCGGCCGAGCTGTTTCTCGACGCCGCCGAGGAGCAGGGCGCTCGCCGCGCGGTGGGCGATCCCAGCGTCGCAGATCGGGCGCTTCCGGGCCCGGACGCACTCGAGAAAATTCCCGGAGTGGCTCTCGCTCCGGTAGACGTGGACCTCGCCGGGCCGGAGCGGCTCGCGCGCGATCGAGGCCGGGGTGGCAACGAGCGCGTCCCGGTCCACGGCGATCCGGCCGCCCGTCCCGACGAAGACCGCGCCGCCGTCCCCGCCGACCGGCTCGCCCGGATAGGCCCGGCCGTACACAGTGACGCCGCTCGCATATCGATAATTCGTGCAGCCGTCGGCCATGAAGAGCTCGACGGGCCCCGTTGCGTCCGAGCCCGTGGCCCATTGGATGAAATCATAATGGTGCTGGCCCCAGTTGAGCTCGCCGATGTCGAAGCGGTGGGCGCCGGTGTTGCCGTCGTAGGGGAGCCCGGGCGCCGGCCCCAGATAAAGGTCCCAATCCAGGTCGTCGGGGATCGGCAGGGCGGGGCCGAAGCGCTTCGGCCAGAAGATGGCGCCGCCGTCGCGATAGGCGTAAACCTCTTTCAGCGTGCCGATCCGGCCGCTGCGGACATACTCGCAGGCGCGCCGGAAATGGCCGTTGTACTCGCTCCGCTGCTGGGTGCCGGCCTGATAGACGCGGCCGTAGCGCCGGACGGCGTCCAGGACGGCCCGGCTCTCGCGGACCGTGACCGCCGTCGGCTTCTCGCAATAGATGTCCTTGCCGGCTTCGGCGGCCAGGACGGCCATCGTGGCGTGCCAGTGGGCGGGCGTCGCGATGAGCACGGCGTCGATGTCGCCCCGGTCGAGGACATTCCGGAAATCGACGTACGCTTCGCACGACCGGTAATTCCCTTTTCCATAGACCTCGGAATAATGCTGGTCGACACGGACTCTGGCCCGCTCGCGGCGGTCGCGCCAGACGTCGCAGACGGCCAGCACCTGGACGTCCGGCCGGGCCGCGTAACCGCCCGTGAGATATGTCCAGGCGCCGCCGAGCAGGTGGCCGCCGCCCTGGGTGCCGACGCCGATGAAGCCCATCGTGACGCGGTCGCTCGGCGCCAGGACGCCGTTCCGGCCGAGGGCCGAGGCCGGGATGACGGCCGGCGCGGCGACCGCGGCCGCGGCCGCGACGGCGCTCCGGCGCAGGAATTGACGGCGGGTCAAGGTCGTTCGGTCTTTCATGGGGTGTCCCTCGCTCGGCCCATTATAGGTCATGATGAAGCCGGATTGCCACGCTTATGCCGGGGCTCGCCATGACCGCCTCACCGATGAGTTCCGTTTCCAACGGCAATATTCGGCTCAGTTTCGCGCTTGATATTCCGGCCGGCCCGCGCTAGCATTCTCGCGTCGGGATGGAGGCGACGGAACATGATCGGTCGGATCTGGCACGGTTGGACGACACCCGGGAACGCGGACGCCTATGACCGGCTCCTTCAGGAGGAGATCTTCGTCGGGATCAAGGGGCGGCGGATCCCGGGGTTCCGCGAGATCCAGCTCTTCCGGAGGGAGATCGGCGCTGAAGTGGAATTCGTGACCATCATGTGGTTCGATTCGCTGGACGCCGTGCGGGCGTTCGCCGGCGAGGATTACGAGCAGTGCGTCGTCCCCCCGGCGGCGAGAGCGGTCCTCTCCCGGTTCGACGAGCGCTCGCAGCACTACGAGGTCCGGGCGGACGTCCGGGCCTGACGAGGGGGGAGGAGCCATGGCCAAGGTCGCGATGATCGGCGCGGGGAGCCTGGTCTTCGGCAAGACGCTCATGGCGGACATGCTGGCGACGCCGGCGCTCGCCGGCAGCGAATACCGGCTGATGGCGCTGACGAGGACGCGGCTCGACAAGATGCAGGCCTTCGTCCGGCGCATGATCAAGGACAACGGCGTCGACGCCGCCGTGGTCGCGACGACCGACCGCCGCGAGGCTCTGCGCGGCGCGGACACCGTTGTCGTGATGATCCAGGCCGGCGGCGTGGCCGAGTTCAGGCAGGACTACGAGATCCCGATGATATACGGCGTCGACCAGTGCATCGGCGACACGCTGGGGCCGGGCGGCGTCTTCCGGGCCCTGCGGCACATCCCGGCGCTCCTCGAGATCGCCCGCGACATGCGGGAGGTCTGCCCCGGCGCCCTTCTCATCAACTACGCCAACCCGATGGCCATGTGCTGCTGGGCGCTCGGCCGCGTGCCCGGCCTCCAGTTCGTCGGCCTCTGCCACGGCGTGCAGACGACGATGGACCTCATCGCGAGCTACGTCGACGTGCCCAAGGACGAGATCGACTTCGTCGCCGCCGGCATCAACCACATGGCCTGGTTCCTGAAGCTCGAGCACCGCGGCCGCGACCTCTATCCGACCCTCAAGGCGAATTTCGAGAAGCCCGGCTATTACGTGAACGAGAAGGTCCGGGGCGAGGTCCTGCGGCACTTCGGCTACTTCATGACCGAGAGCACCGGCCACCTCTCCGAATATCTCCCGTACTTCCGCAAGAACCGCAAGGCGCTCGACCTCTATTGCGACGAGCCGGCGTTCGGCGGCGAGAGCGGCGCGTACTACAAGTATTGCGCCATGATCGCGGACAAGTTCGCCAAGACCGACCCGCTCTCGATCGAATCGACGGAGCTCGGCCCGCGCAGCGCCGAATATTGCTCGCACATCCTCGAGGCCAAGGAAACCGGGACGATCTTCCGCCTCAACGGCAACGTCCGGAACGACGGCTACATCACGAACCTGCCGCAAGGATGCTCGGTCGAGGTGCCGGTCTACGTGGACCGGATGGGCCTCCACCCGACGGTCGTGGGAGACCTGCCGCCTCAATGCGCCGCGCTCAACATGACCAACGTCCTCGTCCAGGGGCTCGCGGTCGAGGCCAGCTTCTCGGGCGACCCGGAACTCGTCTGTCAGGCCGTGGCCCTCGACCCGCTCACCGCCGCCGTGCTCACCCTGAAGGAGATCCGCGAGATGGTCGGCAAAATGCTCAAAGCGGAGGCGCGCTGGCTGCCGCAGTTCGCCGGGAAGGAGCTGCGCCCGGCGCCGACGATCGTCATCCCCAAGAACGTCAAGCGCCGCGAGGTCCCCCTCGACCCGGCCCTGGCCATCGCCAACCGGTTCGGCAAGCTGGCCAAAGTCTAGGACTCGTCCGCAGCGGCTTGTCGTTCTTCGCGATGTCCTGCGCTGATTACGCCGGATATCTCCGGAGAGCCGGGACGAAATGATGGGCAATCCATCCGACAGCATAGGTCAGCCCCAGCAGCACGACCTGCGCAGGGCCGACGGGCCAATCCCAGCCATAGGCCAGCCAGAAGCCGACGAACCCGGTTATCCCGCCCAGGATCGACGCCGCGATCATGAACTGGCGCATGTTTCTGACAAACAGCCGCGCCGTGAGGGCGGGGATCAGCAGGAACCCGAATGAGATCAGCGGGCCGACGCTGAGCACGGCCATCGAGACCGTGATTCCGATCAACAGGTACATCAGGACATCCCAGAATACGACGTTCTTGCCGAGGGTCATGGCCATGGTCCGGTCGAACGAAACCAGAAGCAGCTCCTTCTGGAACAGGACGAGCACCACGATCACGACCGCCAGGGCGACGGCCGTCAGGACCAGGTCGAAGTCCGAGATGGTGATGACCTCGCCCTTCAGCAGGTCGAGCCAGCCCTGCTCGCCGTATGCATTCTTCGAGAGAAGCAGGATGCTCAACGCGGCGGACACGACATAGGCGGCGCCAAGCCGGCCCTCGGGCAGTCCCCCCCCACGACGCTCCAAGAACGCCAGGGCCAAGATCGCGGCCAGCGAAAATACCGTCGAGCCGATAAAGGCCAGGACGTGCTCGCTATGCGCGCCGTGCGCTCTGACCTGAAAGCCGAACCAGAGCGGGAACGACAGCGCGACGGCGATGCCGGTCGAGGAGATCTGCGGCAGCGCCACGCCCATGAAGACCAACCGCCTCAGGACCAGGAAGACGCCGACGAGCGGACAGGCGAAGCCGATGAGAACGCTGATGTAAACCGAGTTGCGCAAGAGGAAATGCGGCGAGAGAATTTGATGCAGGATGTCCATGTTAATTGACCCCCATTTCGAAGACCCGCGCCACTTGCGCCGGCGTCAGCAGCTCCGCGGCCGTCCCCTGGAGAACCCGGCCCTGATACAGCCAGATGACCTGCTGGGCATGCTTGCGCACCAGCCAAAGGTCGTGCGTGGCGAGCAGAATGGTCAGCTTGCGTTCCTCGTGGACCCGCGAAATGAAATCCATCAAGGCCTGCGTTGCGGCGGCGTCCACGCCCGCCGTCGGCTCGTCGAGAACCAGGACATCCGGCTTGGTGATTAGGGCGCGCGCAATGAGGATGCGCTGCTTCTGCCCCCCCGAGAGAAGGTCGAATCGTTTGCGGGCAAACCCGTCTGCGGCCGCGGCGCGCAAGCATTCCCGGGCAAACGCGCGCTCGTCGCGCGGCACGACACGACCGGGGCCGACGCGTCCATACGTCCCCATCAGCGCGACATCCCATCCGGTCAGGGGATAGAGCGGATCGAGCTGGGCGAATTGCGGCACATAGCCGAAAACGAGGGGAGACTTGTCTGAAGGGGAAAAGCGGACATGCCCCGCGATGGGCGGCTGAAGGCCGAGCAATGTCCTCAGCAGCGTCGTCTTGCCCGACCCGTTTTCACCGAGAAAGGCCGTAAAGCTCGAACGGGCGATCGAAAACGATAGGCCGGAGAGCACGGGCTGGCCGTTGTAGCCGATCCCCAGGTCCTCGAGCGTGATGAGGGGTTCGCTCATAGAAGCGATTCCAGCGCCGCCGGCGGCGTTCGGGGCGGGTCGGCCAGCGTCCAGGTTTTTCATTTCGATACCGCCTTGACCATGGTCCGGACAATATCGTCCATCATCTCGATGTACGTCCCCGTCCCCGGCACGCCGCCGGGCATGATCGGCAGGGTGATCAGCGTCGCGCCGGTCTGGGCCGCGATGCGGCTGGGGACTCTATCCGGAAACTGCGGCTCGCGCACGACGATGGGAACATGTTCGGCCTTCATCGAAGCCATCAATTGCTCGATGTGCCGCGGCGTCGGGTCGATGCCCGGTTTCAGCTCGATCGTGCCGAAGTAAACCAGGCCGAAGCGCTCCGCGAAGTAAGGCCAATGCTCATGATAAGAGACGAACTTCACTCCCCTGAGCGGCCTGGCCTCCGCGTCCCACTCGGCGATCTTGGCGTCGAGCTTGGCCAGATAGGCGTCGCGATTGCGGTCGAATTCAGCTTGAGATTCAGGGGCATAAGCGGCCAGCGCTCTGTAGATATTCTGGAGGGCGACCTTCGCCAGGACGGGGTCGAGCATATAATGCGGGTTCCCGGAGGGATGGACATCCCCTTCCGAATGGTCCGTCGACTTCGGCACTTCCAGAGGAGAAATGCCTTCCGAACAGTCCACGTAGCCCGGTCTCCCCCTCTGGATGCGCGGATTCTTGCTGGCCTCGAGCAGAGCCGGCAGGAACGCATGTTCACATTCCAATCCCACGAGGACCAGCAAGTCCGCCCGGTTCATCATCGGGACAAAGCTCGGCTTCATCGGCACGCCGTGAGTATCTTCGACGCCCGTGGCCAGGCTGTGAACGTCCACCAAATCACCGCCGACGGCCCGGGCGAGGTCGGCCAGGTCGGTGAGCGTGGTCACGACGCGGATCTTGGCAGCCGGGGTCGGCGTCGCGAACGCGGCAGTCGCGAAGAGGATCAAGGTTAACAGGCAAAGTCGCTTCATCTTCATGGTTCGGGCTCCTTGTCCCGGTCAGCGTTGCTGCCATCCGTGGGCGTGGGAACCGATGATCCACGCCCATTGCAGGTAGATGGCGTTGTCGTCGCGCAGGCCCGATACGGCGTTGTGCCAGGTGCGCGTGTATTGCAGGCGAAGCTGGTTCCAATGACTGATGGCCCACGAGACGAATGGCGAACACGCGGTGGTGCGGTCATGCTTGTTCTGGGCGCTCTCGACCCAGTCGAAGGTCAACCCGAGGGACCACTGCCGGCTCAACTTGTAAACGGTGTAAGAATACAACCCCAGCGAGCCGACATTTCCCAGAAATTCATCGCCGTCCAACCCCGGCGAAGGACGGCCCGGATTGAGGCTGCCGTCCGGATCGATGAGATAGCGGTTATCGCTGAACAGCACCTCCGTCCCCCACGTGAAGCTCCGGAACTGGTTATTGCGCAGGGGAGAATAGGTGATCTTCAGGTCTGCGCCGGCCAGCCTGCGCTCGCGTTCGGTGAGCGTGCTGCCGTTGGGCTGGATGAGAACGCCCCCGCGGTCCTGCGTTTTCGGGTTGAGAAGACCGGACGCGCCCGTTTCCAGCTGCCAATCCGGGGTCAAGTCGAAATATGTGGACAAACGGCCCCAGAAGTTCAGCTCACGGAAGGCGCGGAAAGAACCGGGATTATTGGGGTTGTCGCCGAACTGGTCGCCCACTCCCATCGTCAGGCTCACGTAGTGGTTGACCGGGGCCAGCCAATTGACCTGCAGCCCGTCCGTCTTCGATTCCCCGCCGATGTACGCATCCAGGGCCAGCGGCCGGTTGACGAACGGAAGTTCGTGATCGTGAATGTCGGCGAGCCGCCCGAATTCGGCGAAGAACCGGCCTGCGGTCAGCCCCAGGTTCCAGGGCAACGACGTCGTCTGGAGGGCGGCCTCCTCGACTGATGCCGTAGCCTCGCCGGTCACCGGGTCGGCCTGGGCGTTGATCACTGCATAGCCTTTAAGAAACGGATCGATCGACGCCGCTAAGTTCATTTCTACTGAGCGCTGAAAGATGTCGAATCCCCCCGGCCGGTCGCTGCCGGTTGCCGCCGCGCTTTGCGAGCGATGAGAGAGCACAGTCTCTCCGACGAGGCCGATTGCCGGATTGAATTCGCCCGGCAAGACTTTCCTCTGGGCTGCGGTGACCCGGTCGACTTTTTCAGTCAGTTGCTGCACTTGTTCCTTCATCGCCGGCTCGGCGGCCGGGGCGACCGCCTTTGCTTCTTCCAGCTGTTTGATCTTCTCTTCTAGGAGTTGGATCATCTGCTGCATTTGCTGCATCCGCTGGTTGAGCTGCTGGATCTGTTGCTTTAGCGCTTCGAGCGTTGAACGGTCGGCCTGCGCCTGCGCGCTTCTCGGCGCCAAGGCGATGGCCAAGATGAAAAGAAGAAAGAGCGGTTTTTTCATGGCTTCCCCCTCCACGGGTCGGAGTCCATTCCCCTTGGGCGCCGCTTAAGAACGGGCGGGGGGGACTTCGCGATCGCCGCTCCGTCCCGTCCAGGACATGCGGCCGCCGAACCCAAGGCTCCCCGGATCAAAATGACCGGAGGAGATAATCAGGAGAGAGGCGGCGCCCGGTCTGGATGGGAGAAGCGAAGGGGCTCTGGAATTGCGACAGCCGTCTCGCGCGGAACCCGCTCGGCAAAGAAGACAGGCGCCGTGACTTGCGAGACGGAAGGCATAAGCAGGCTCGAATGAAGTGAAAAACAGAGACAAAGGCTGCACCCGTCGTGGGCCGCGCTATCCTCGTGGTGATGGAATGCGAGGGCTGTCGTGTAGAGAGAAAAAGCGAGGAACGCGGCGACGGCTATTCTCTTATTCATGCGTAATTATAACGGTCTCAATAATCTCCATATTAGTCCAAGGCCGGAAAATGGTCAAGGCGGCGTCGGGCCGGGACTCCCCCCGAGCAAGCCTCACTCGTGATCGATGCCAGACCTAGCGCTTATCGGGTTTTAGTCGGAAGATGCGGGCGGCGCCGGGCTCGAATTCGAGGACGCACGCCCGGCAGTCCTATCCCTCATCATCTTCCTCCCTTCTGACCTCCGCCCTTCCTCCTCGTCATGAGCACTTCCATGATGAGCTCGTGCCCGCCGGAAGCAACTGGCCGCTCCATCCTCAACACGACCCGGTCGGGGCCCTGCTCAGCGAACGTTTGGACGAGGATCGTGTCGTGCCAGTTCAGACGCAGGACGCCCTCAGCGACGAAATCGCACGCCGCGGTCAGAAAGTTCCCGGACTCTTCGAACCACCAGTAGCGGTAGATCTTCGCGGCGCGGTCCCAGGCGAAAATGCCGCGGGCCGAGCCGGTCCCGGTCCTCTTCAGGGAAGCCCGGTAATCGAACTGCACGTAGCGGCCGCCGAGCGTTCTCTGGATCTGCGCTTCGCCGCTTCCCGAATCCGTTTCCCCTAAGGAGCTCTTCGGGACCCGGTATTCGAGGTCCCAATCGCCCATGAGGAAGTCGAACCTATCCATTTTCTCGAGGTTATCGTCCATCTGTGCCCCCTTCCCCGAGCCGGCCGGCCCGAACCCGGCCTGGCCGCACTCCGTTCAGCCGCCGATGACGACCGTCCAGGGCCGGACCGACCACTCCTTGATCAGACCGGCCTTGACGTAAGGGTCGTTCCGGGCGAAGTCCTCGACGACGGCGGGTGAGTCGGCCTTGAAGACGAAGACGGCCGAGTCGGCCGGGTCGGCCAGGGCGCCGGCCATGAGGATCTCCCCGCGGGCGTGGGCGGCGTTGGCATAGCCCAGGTGCTCGGGGCGATAGGGCACCCGTTTTTCGACATAATTGTCCACCGTCTTATAAATGAGCAGGTAATACATTGCCGCGTCTCCTCGATAGGACTGTCTGACGGAATGATAGCCCCGAGCCCTCCCTTGAATCAAGTCGCACTTTCCGGACCCCGCGGCGTTGCCTGCGAACGGCAAAGACCCTTGCCCGCTCGAGACATGAATGACGCCTTGACAGGCATTTTTCAGGAGGAGTATGTTCGGACGAGGCCGCTGCCGTGAAGAAGCTCGTCCCGCCGCTCGCCGCGATCGCCGGCGCTCTGTTGACAGCCGCGGTCATTCCCGCGCGTCCTCCCCAGCCCGGGCTGGCCGCGGGCTTCCACAACGTCCCGGCGGAATCGCGGATGCGCATGTACTGGCGCGTTTTTGGACCGGCCTGGACGGCTCCCGAGATCGACCGCCAGCTCGCCCTCATGAAGGCGGCCGGGCTCGGCGGCACGACGGTCTATTTCCTTTATCCGGTCGCGCTCGACGACCCGGCCAGCGGCATCGTCAACGAGCGTTTCGGTTCGCGGGAGTTTCTGCGCGACTTCGGCTACGCCGTCCGGAAAGCCCGGTCGCTCGGATTGAGACTCTCGGTCAACGCGGGCACCGGCTGGCCGTACGGCGGCCCGACAGTGGGCCTGAAGGACGCGGCCCAGGGCATAAGAGAGGTCCGGGCGGCCAAGGGGAGCGACCCGCGGAGGGCCTTTCAGCTCGCGGACGGAGAGACCCTCATCGCGGCGTTCCTTGACGGCTGCGACGTGACCATTGACGCGAGGCTCGGCCGTCTTTCCGCCCCGCTCGCCGCGGACGTCCGCGCCTATGTCAGCGGCCCGACCGGCATGCAGGTGAAGCGCGCGGCCTTTGGCGGCGAGGGCCATGTCCTCAGCCATTTTGACACGGCGGCGCTCAGACGCTGGCTCGAGGCGAACGTCCAACCGCTCCTCGACGCGGCGCCGGGCCTCATCGAAGGGATCGGCTGCGACAGCCTGGAGGTTTATCGCTCGAACTGGACGACCGATCTGCCGCAGGAATTCCGTAAACGCCGGGGCTATGACCTCCTGCCGCACCTCCCGGAGCTCTTCGACGACGGGGCCGCCGCGGTCCGCGGGCTCCGCTTTGACCTCTGGCGGACCCTGGCCGAATTGACTGAAGAGCGCTTCACCCGCACGCTCGGCGAGTGGCTGGGCGCGCGGGGCGTCGGCCTGGAGATGGAGCCTTACGGCCAGCCGCCGAACCCGATGACCGCCGCGACGCACATTTCTACGCCGACCGGCGAGCATTATGAATGGAAAGGCTTCGCCGTTCAGCGCTACGTCGCTTCCATGGCGCATGTGGCCGGCCCGAATGTGGTCGGGGCCGAGGCCTGGACCTGGGCCGGCCTGCCGAACCGGCTCGGCGACAGCTTGAGTGA